>NZ_JBSGYQ010000071.1:0-36177 GCF_053610585.1 Streptomyces sp. NPDC054887
GAGGTGTTTTATTGGTGTGGGGTGGGGGTTTTTTTTTTTTTCTTCGACGGCGGCCCCCGCCCCGGGGTGGCCGGGGGGGCGGCGGGCCGGGGGCCGGCCCCCGCGGCCCTCAACAGCCCTGTGCCTACTCCCCGGCGCAGGGCTTCGCCGCTTCCGGGGCGGCGCACGGCAGGTGGCCGTGGGTACGGATGACGTCCTGGCCGCTGCCCCGCGTCAGGTAGACGAGGAAGCTGGAGACCAGCGAGTCGGCGGGCGGGCTGCCGTACGTGTAGGCGTACTCGATCTCGTGGTACGGGTAGCCGCCGGCCCCGATGGCGTCGATGCTCGGCGCCCGGCCGTCCAGGCGCAGGCGGTGCAGCCCCGCGGGGCCGGTGCCCGAGCGCAGTTCGCTGTAGCCGAGGGCGCCCGGGACGGAGGCGACCTCGGCCAGCACCTGCTCGGTCGAGTCGAGCTCGCAGCGGACGATCCCGGGCCGCCCGTCGTCGCGGCGGACACAGTCCTGCGAGGTGTTCGCGGGCTCGCCCCGGCCCAGCACACGGCGCTGGAAGACCTGCCGGGTGCCGGAGTTGGCGTCCCGGCTCACCAGGCGGACCGGCAGATCGGGGCCGTCGAGCTCCTTCCAGTTCCGTACGGAGCCGGCGTACAGCGCCCGTACCTGGGCGGTCGTCAGGCCCTTGAGCTGCACACGGTCGTTGACGACGAGAGTGAACGCGGAGACGGCCACCCGGCTCTCGCGCAGCCGCGGATAGCCGTTCGGCTTGGGACCGTCGGACAGCGCGACGACAGCGGGTGAGCCGTCCTCGGCCGCGCCGCCCGCCTCGTCGAGGGCGCGGATTCCGGCGGTGCTGCCGTGGGTGTCCACGGTGATCTCCGAACCGGGGCACTCGTCCTCGTACTTCTCGGCCAGTTCCTCCGCCACCGGTGTGAACGCCGTGGAGCCGGTCACCGTCAGCTTCCCCGCGGCGCAGCCCATGGGCGGCGGGACCGCGTCCTCGCGCAAAACGGTGAGGGTGGCCAGGGCGACGACGCAGACGGCGAGCGCCAGGATGAGGGCCCGGGCCGGGCGGCTGAAGAGGGGCGGCTTGTCGTCCGGCGTCGTGCTCTCGTTGGGCATCACCGCGCCGTCCTGGATGCCGCCGCTCACCCGGACCGGACTGCCGACGCCGCCCCCGCCGAGCAGCACGAGGAGTTTGTAGTGCTGGCCCCGGTTGAGCGGCACCTTCGGCAGGTGGACGCGGTTCTCGTGGCGCCGCATCCCCGCCTCGGGGGTGAAGTGCGCCATGAGGTGGGCGTGTTCGGGGTTGGGCTGGGTGACCGCCACACCCCGGACGGTGCGGTCGGTGAAATGGACGGTGAGCCCGTGGGTGTCCGGGCCGGTGTAGTCGGCGGCCGAAATGCCCTGCGCGCCGTCGTTCTCGACGCGGATCAGGACGAGGGTCGCGTCGGACATGTCGGGGGAGTCGTCGAACAGGCCCAGCCGCACGGTGTCGTGACCGTTGCGCGCGTCGCCGCCGATGGGGGTGTCCATCTGCACGCGGTAGCCGATCCGTTTGCGGCGGGGGACCCGGCGCTCGTACCAGAAGGGCCCCACCGCGGCCGCCACACCGACCGTGGCGGTCAGCAGCGCCACCACGTTCTCGGGGTTCAACCACTCCACGCGTCGTCCTCGCCCCAGCCGCCGGCGCGCGCCCGTTCGCGCGCTTGTGCGGGTCAGGGTAGGGCCGGAGGGGGCGCGTCCGAGCGGGCCGGGGCAGTCCGACGGACGCTGTTCACCGGGGCGTCACCGGCGCGCGCGCCGGGGCGGTGGCGGGCACCGGCACGCGGCGACGTACGCCCGGTGCGCGGCCGCCTCGGGCCCCCGGTTCGGTCGCGCCGGGGCGAGGGCGGGCACTGGCGCGCGGTGGGCTCCCCGGCTCGGTCGCGGAGGGCTGTGGCGGCCACCGGCGGAGGGGCTGTGACGGCTCCCCTGGGCGCGAGTTCCGTCACGCCGGGGTGGCGCCCGTAACCAGTACGCGTCCGGCCCCGGCTCAGTCGCAGCGGGGCAGCGGTGTCAGCAGCATCCGCCCGACCAGGCCCACCCCCGCGTCCAGCCGCTCGGTGAAGTCCTCGGCCAACTCCGGGAGTTCGCGCAACCGCCACAGGAGGCGGGCGGCGGACCAGGCGGCGTCGCGGGCCCGGTCCAGACTCCACGACCCGAGCAGATGCGTCAGCGGATCGGCGATCTCCAACAGGTCCGGCCCGGGCAGCAGCTCCTCGCGGACGCGTTCCTCCAGCGCCACCAGCGTGTCGCCCACCCGGTCGAAGTCGCCCTCCAGATCGGCCGGCCGGCAGCCGAGCACGTCGCACGCGTCGACCACGGCCAGCGCCAGATCGTGCCCGATGTGGGCGTTGATCCCGGCGAGCGCGAACTGGAGCGGCCGTACGCCCGGATGGCGCCGGTACATCAGCAGCGGCCGCCAGCACGCGGGCCCGCGCCGGCCCGCCGCCGACGCGTCGACGGCCGTCAGGTAGCGCTCGGCGAAGAGCACGTCGAGGGTGGCGGCGGTGCGGGCGTCGGGGAACAGCCCGCCGTCGATGCGCCGGTCGATCTCCTCGGTGACCGCCAGATAGACCCGGTTGAAGACGGCGAGGCCGTCCGACGGCGGCCAGTCGCAGCGGAAGGAACGCATCCGCGCCACCACCGCGTCGACCGAGGTCCTTGAGCGGTCCGCCTGAGCTGGGAAGTGCTCGATCTGCGCCATACGGGCAGCGTCGCAGCCCTAGGCTTTTTCCCGGGCACCGTAGACGCGGGCTTCCCCAGAACGGGGGAACGAACCGTGTCGCGGGCGCCGGGGGACGGCCGACCGGGGGAGAGCCAGGGTGCCTGGAGCACGTACACAGCGCCGGATGCGGCGCGTCGAACGGCGGCGTGCGCGGCGCCGCCACGCGATGGCCCTCGGGGCCTCGGCGGTCGTCGCCGTGGCCGCGGTGACGGGGGTGGTGTCCGCGTCGGCGGGCGAGGGGGACCGCCGGACCGCCGCACGTCCGGACACGGCCGCAACGCCGGTCCCGGGGCCACTGCCCGCTCGGCCCAGCCCCTCGGCCACCCCTTCCGCCAAGGCGTCGGCCCCGGCCTCGCGCCCGGCGGCCGTGCCGTCCGCGAAGCCGTCCGCGCCCGCGCGTTCCGCGTCGCCGCCGGCGCGGCCACGGCCCACCGGGAAGCCGGCGGCGGCTCCCCGGCAGGGGCTCACGGGCGCGGCCCTCTACCGGCACCCCGAGTCCCAGGTCCTCGACTGGGTCAGGGCCAACGGGGACGACCCGAGGCGCCCGCTCATCACCTCCCGGATCGCCGACCGGCCCGCCGCCGTGTGGTTCGCGGCGTACAACCCGGGCGCCGTCACCGCCGAGGTGCGGTCGGTGACCTCGGCGGCCGAGGCGGCCGACCGGGTCCCCGTCCTCGTTCCGTACGCCATCCCCGACCGCGACTGCGGGGGCGCGTCCCAGGGCGGCGCGCCGGACCTCGGGGCGTACGACGGCTGGATCGCGGACTTCGCGGCGGGGCTCGGCAACGCCGAGGTGGTCGTCGTGCTGGAGCCCGACTCGATCGCCCTCTCCGACTGCCTGTCCGACGGCGAGCGGCAGGCGCGGTTCGCCTCCCTGGCCCGTGCCGGCCGCGTCCTGCACGCCGCGAACCCCCGGGCGAGGGTCTACTTCGACGCGGGGCACTCCGGCTGGCACACCGCCGAGAAGCAGGCGTCCGCCCTGCGCGCGGCGGGCGCAAGGTCGCACAGCGACGGCGTCTTCACGAACGTCGCCAACTTCCACCGCACCGCCGACGAGGCCGCGTACGCCCGGCGCGTCCTCGCCGCGCTCGGCGGCCCGCCGGGGCTCGGCGCGGTCGTCGACACCAGCAGGAACGGCAACGGCCCGCCGGCCGGGGGCCAGTGGTGCGACCCGGCGGGCCGGGCGCTCGGCCGGGCCCCGACCACGCGGACCGGCGAGCCCCGGATCGACGCCTACCTGTGGATCAAACTGCCGGGGGAGTCCGACGGCTGCAAGGGGGCGGCGGGCTCCTTCACGCCGGACTACGCGTACCAACTGGCGCAGGGCGGCTGAGGAAACACCGCCCGGACGCACCGGCGGCCCTGTCCGGGGGCCGCACCCGGACGAAGCACCGCCCGGACGCACCGGCCGTACGTCCCGGGCCGCGCCCGGACTCGCGTGCTAGTTCTTGGTGGTGTCGTTCGTGCTGGTGTCGTACGTCGAGGTGCCCGCGTCCAGCAGCGGCTCCTGCTCCTTGAGATGGGCGGGTGCCAGGGCGCGCAGGACGTGGTAGCCGGTGATCACGACGATCGTGCCGAGCGCGATGCCGCCGAGCTCGAAGTTGTCGGTGATCTTCAGGTTGACGCCGCCGACGCCGATGACGATGCCCGCGGCGGCCGGCACCAGGTTCAGCGGATTGCGCAGGTCCACGCGGGCGTTGGTCCAGATCTGGGCGCCGAGCAGGCCGATCATGCCGTACAGGATGACGGTGATGCCGCCGAGCACGCCGCCGGGGACGGCGGCGACGACCGCGCCGAACTTCGGGCACACCCCGAAGAGCAGCGCGAAGCCCGCGGCGGCCCAGTACGCGGCGGTGGAGTAGACGCGGGTGGCGGCCATGACGCCGATGTTCTCGGAGTACGTCGTGTTGGGCGGCCCGCCGACGGCGGTGGACAGCATGGACGCCGCGCCGTCGGCGGCGATGGCGGTGCCCAACTGGTCGTCGAGGGAGTCGCCGGTCATCTCGCCGACGGCCTTGACGTGCCCGGCGTTCTCCGCGATCAGCGCGATGACGACGGGCAGCGCAACGAGGATCGCCGACCACTCGAAGCTCGGCGCGTGGAAGGAGGGCAGTCCGATCCAGTCGGCCCGGCCTACCGCCGACAGATCCAGACGCCAGTGGTCGACGGCCTCGGCGCCGCCCACCGGGGAGTGGATCTTGCCCAGGAGCCGGTCGAGGACCCAGGAGACCGCGTAGCCGAAGAGCAGGCCGAGGAAGATCGCGACGCGGGAGAAGAAGCCGCGAAGACAGACGACGGCCAGCCCCGTGAACAGCATGACCAGCAGCGCCGTCCACTGGTCCTGCGGCCAGTACGTCGAGGCCGTCACCGGGGCCAGGTTGAAGCCGATCAGCATGACGACCGCGCCGGTGACGACCGGCGGCATCGCGACGTGGATGACGCGGGCGCCGAACTT
The DNA here is from genome assembly GCF_053610585.1 of Streptomyces sp. NPDC054887. Taxonomy (NCBI): domain Bacteria; kingdom Bacillati; phylum Actinomycetota; class Actinomycetes; order Kitasatosporales; family Streptomycetaceae; genus Streptomyces; species Streptomyces sp. NPDC054887. The sequence continues at coordinate 5,218 of NZ_JBSGYQ010000071.1, forward strand.
CCGCACGGCCAGGCCGGCGAGGAAGAGCGCCGCGCCCACGACGAGGACCGCGCCGGTGACGGTGCCGCTGTCGCCGCCGGAGGCCCGGATCGCGGCGGCCACGCCGACGAAGGAGAGCGAGCAGCCCAGGTAGCTCGGTACGCGGCCGCGGGTGGCGAGCAGGAAGATGACCGTCGCGACGCCGGACATCATGATGGCCAGGTTCGGATCGAGACCCATGAGCACCGGAGCGACGAACGAGGCTCCGAACATGGCGACCACGTGCTGGGCGCCCAACCCGGCCGTACGGGGCCAGGAGAGGCGCTCGTCGGGCCGGACCACGGCTCCGGGGGCGGGGGTCCGCCCGTCGCCGTGCAGGGTCCAGCGCACCCCGAGGTTCATGGTGGCTCCCGTACGAAATCGGTCAGAAAATGAACCCAGCCATGCTAAGGCCGGAAGGAACCGGCGCCGGCCGCGCAGAAGTCCTCACCGTGCCGCGCAGAAGTCCTCGTGCCGCACTGATACGCGTCGGCGCGCCGGAGCGGCAACCGTCAGCGCACCAGCGCCGTAACCCCGTCCCCGCCCCACCCCGCGACTCCGACCGCGGTCACCGCGGGACGCCCGGTTCCTTGTCCTCGCTCGCCGGGGCCGGCGCCGCGGAGGCTCCGGGCCCGGCGGCCGCCGCCCGGCCCGCCCCGCGCAGTACCCCCGCACCGATCACGAGCCCGAACGCGAGCGCGGTCACCACGCCGAACGACACCACCAGCGACGTCACGTCCGCCACCGCCCCGATCGCCGACGGCGCGATCAGACCGGACGTGTACGTGATCGTCGCGACGCCCGCGATCGCCTGACTGGGACTCGGCCCCGAGCGGCCCGCCGCGGCGAAGGCCAGCGGTACGACCACCGCGATGCCGAGGCCGATCAGCGCGAAACCGGCCATGGCCGACGCCGGGCCGGGCGCCGCCACCACGAGCACCCCGCCGGCCGTCGCCGCGACGCCGCCCACCCGGACCGTACGCACCGGACCGAACCGGTCGACCACCCGGTCGCCGAACAGCCGCGCCACCGTCATCGTCAGCGCGAACGCGGTCGTCGACGCGGCCGCGACACCCGGCGAGGTGTGCAGCACGTCGCGGAGGTAGACCGCCGACCAGTCCAGACTCGCGCCCTCCGCGAACACCGCGCAGAACCCGATCGCACCGATCACCAGCGCGGACCGCGGCGGCAGCGCGAAACGCGGCGGGGCCTGCGTGTCCCGCTCGGGGCGCAGGTCGAGCACGCCCCGGCACGCGACCAGCCCCAGCACGGTGAGCACGGCGGCGGCCACCGCGTGGTGCAGCCGCGCGTCGCCGCCCAGGTGCGCGGCGACCGTTCCCGCCGCCGAACCGATCAGCGCGCCCGCGCTCCACAGGCCGTGCAGCCCGGACATGATGGACTTGTCGAGCCTGTTCTCGACCTCCACGCCCAGCGCGTTCATGGCCACGTCCGACATACCCGCCGTCGCGCCGTACACGAACAACGCGGCGCACAGCGCCAGGAGGTTCGGCGCCAGCGCGGGCAGTGCGAGCGAGAGCGTCCACAGCGCCAGCAGCCCGCGCAGCGCGGCTCGCGATCCGTACCGGTGGCTGATCGCGCCGGCCAGCGGCATCGCCACCGAGGCGCCGATCGCGGGGAAGGCCAGCGCCAGGCCGAGCTGGCCCGCACTGACGCCGGTGTGGTCCGCGATCCACGGAATGCGGGTCGCGAAGCTGCCGGTCACCGCTCCGTGCACGCAGAAGACAGCGGCCACGGCGTACCGCGCCCGCTTCAACCGCGGTCGGCTGTAGCCCTTTTCGCCCGACATGTGCCGCGCCTCCCGTAACCCGTTCCTCCAGCGTGCCGGAGTAAACTATCAGGGACCCTGCCTGATAAATAGACCGCAGTGGGCGCCGAGGCACTGAGGGGCGTCTGAGAGGATCCGTGGCATGCCCGCATCACCGAGCACCGCCCGGGCCATCAACGACCGGTTCGCCCTCAAGCTGCTCCAGGACGAGGGTCCCCTGACGGCCGGGCAGCTCAAGACGCTGACCGGACTCTCCCGCCCCTCTGTCGCCGATCTGGTCGAACGGCTCCAGGACGCGGGCCTGATCGCCGTCGTGGGGGAGGCCGGGGCGCGGCGCCGGGGCCCGAACGCCCGGCTGTACGGCATCGTGGCGGACCGCGCCCACCTCGCCGCGCTCGACGTACGGACCCAGGGCGTCTCCGTGGTCGTGGCCGACCTGCTCGGCAGGACCCTGGCCGAGGCGACGCTGCCGATCGACGGCGACGCGACCGGCACCGAACCGGCCGTCGAGCGGGCGGTGGCCCTGCTGGAGCGCACCGCCCGTGAGGCCGGCGCGGCCCGGCTGCACAGCGTCGGCGTGGGCGCGCCCGGCCTGATCGACCCGGCCACCGGTGAACTGCGCCGGACGGCCGGGCTCCCCGCCTGGCACCGCAGACTGGTCGACGCCCTTCAGGAGCGCCTGCCCGCCACCGTGCTCGTGGAGAACGAGACCAACCTGGCGGCCGTCGCCGAGCAGCGGCTCGGCGCGGCCCGCGACCGCGACACCTTCGTACTGCTGTGGCTCGGCCACGGCGTCGGCGCGGCGCTGGTGCTCGACGGCAAGCTGCGCCGGGGCGCCTCGGGCGGCGCGGGCGAGGTCGGGTTCCTGCCGGTGCCGGGCACGGTGGGCCTGCCGTCGGCCACGGACTGCGGCGGCGGGTTCCACTCGCTGGCCGGCGGCGCCGCCCTCGCCGCCCTCGCCGAACGGCACGGCATCGCGACCGCCGGGGACACCTCGGCCGCCGCCGGTGTACGGACGGCCGTCGCGGCGGGGGCGCGCGGCGAGCCCTTCCTGGACGCCCTCGCCGGGCACCTGGCCGTCGGGGCGGCCGCCGTCACCGCCGTGCTCGACCCGGGCTGCGTCGTGCTGGGCGGCGAGAGCGGCCACGCGGGCGGCGCGGCCCTCGCCGCGCGCGTCGCCGGCCGGCTGGCCGCGATCTCGCCGCTGCGCACGGAGGTGCGGGCCGGGGAGCTGGGCGACGCGGCGGTGCTCCAGGGCGCGCTGCTGACGGCGCGGGAGGCGGCCCAGGACGACGTGTTCGCTCCCCGGAGCTGACACCGCGACAACCACTCGGCGCGGAAAGCACCGCGACCCCGCCTGGCGGCAGGGTCACGAGACATGTCTGCCCCGCGACCCCGCCTGCCGGCAGGGTGGCGGGACGTGTCTGCCCCGCGAGCCGCCGAAGCCGGTGCTCCGGGGGCCCGCGGGGTGCTCACGGGGACCCGGCGGGGGAAGAGCCGGACCCGGCGGCGGGAAGGGCCGGTCACCCGCCGCCGGGCGTTCGAACCGGGGATCAGCAGGCGCCGAGGTCCTGCCAGACGCCCCACTCGCCGGTGGTGCCCGGCTCCTCGCCCTTGGTCCACCACTTGGACTTCCAGTGGTGCGACTTGTGGGCGACGGTCGTGCCGCCGCCGTACTCGGACGTGGCGCTCCACGCGGGCGAGGTGCACGCCCCGCCCGGGCTCGGCGTCGGGCTCGGGTCCGGCCCCGGGCCGGTCCCGGTGCCCGGATCCGCCGGCGTCGTACCGCGAGCCAGGTCCCCCGCCAGGGCGTAGGACTGGCCGCCGAACGTCACCGTCCAGTTGGACGGAGTGGAGGTCGGCAGGTAGTAGACGAAGTCCAGCTCGACGGAGGCGCCCGGCGCGAGCGTCTGCCAGGCCGGCAGCTTCAGCGAGACGCGGTGGTAGTCGCCCTTCAGACCGCCGATGTTGTTGGCGGCGGTGTGGTCGCTTCGCACGATCCTCGTGTTGAAGCCGGACTGGTCCTTGGCGTTGGCCGGTGCGGAGGTCGCGTAGTCGAACTGGAACTCCGTGCCGCCCGGCAGCGTCGTCTTCGAGTTGTTCGTGATCTTCAGCTTGGGGCTGATCGGGTAGTTCGAGTCGCCGAGCGGGAACTGCCCGAAGTCCACGCGGATGTCGAGCGTCTTCGCCGGCAGCTCGACGGCGGAGCGCTTGGCGCCGTACGGGGAGGCCGACTTGAACTTCTCGTACATCGCCGTCGTCAGCGTGTCACCGATCTCGTACTGGCCCTTCGCCGCGTTCCAGCCGTAGTCGCCCGCGAGCTCCCAGACCATCGTGCCGCCGATGCCCTTGTCCACGACGTAGTCGGCCTTGGCCTTCACGGACTGCTCGTCCTCGGTCGACAGGAAGACCTTCTTCTCCGCGTTCCACAGCCAGGGCGCGACGAGCGTCGGGTCGTACTTGCGGGCGTACGTGCCGGTCAGTCTGGTGTCGGCGGGGAAGCCGTACTTCGTGACGTAGTCCCCGACGACGCCCTTCTCCAGATTCTTCGCGTGCCACATCGGGTTGGACCCGGCCGGCGACTCCTTGCCCGCGGTGTCCTTGTCGTGCCACAGGTTGTCGATGCCGGAGGCCCCGTCGCCGCACTTCGTCAGGCCGGCGCCCGCCGGGCAGTTCGTCGAGGGCGCCCTGCCCCAGAGCCCGTCCGTGCCGCCCTGCACGTTCTTGTGGCCGCGGGTGTAGTACGGCAGGCCGATGTTGATGCGCCCGGCCGGCATCGAGCCGCGGAAGTAGTGGTACGCCCAGTCGGTGTTCAGGTAGCCGATCCCGCCGTACTGCGCGGTGGAGTACACGCCCGCGGCGGCCAGTTCGGCGTCCTTGCCGTCGTCGAAGAGCGAGGCGTTGGGGCCGACGTACTCGTTCCAGGCGCCGTGCAGGTCGTACGACATGATGTTGACGTAGTCCAGGTACTTCTGGACCTGGAACGTCTCCATGCCGCGCAGCAGATAGCCCGACGAGGGCGCGGCCACGGTCAGCAGGTAGTGCTTCCCGTCCGCTGCGCCCGCCCGGTCCAGCTTCTCGCGCAGCGACTTCATCAGCGCCGCGTAGCCCTTGACCAGCCCGGCCCGGCGGGCGTTGGAGTACGAGAAGTCCAGCGGGTTGCCCGCGTCCTTCATCGTCGTCGGGTACTCGTAGTCGATGTCGACGCCGTTGAAGCCGTACTTCTTGATGAACGCGACCGTCGAGTCGGCGAAGGTGTCGATGCCCGCCTGGTTGACCGAGCCGTCCGCGTTGGTCGCCATGGAGTAGAAGCCGCCGGAGTTCACCCGGTCGCCGTTGTCGGCGAAGTACCCGCCGGTCTCCGCCCAGCCGCCCACCGACACGAGCGTCTTGACGTCCGGGTGCTGCTTCTTGAACTTGCTCAGCAGGTTGAAGTGGCCCTTGTAGCCGTACGCCGGGTCCATCTCCGCACCGGCCACGCCGGGCCAGGTCATCCCGGTCGCCGGGTTCTTCTCGCCGTCGGCGCCGACCGAGATCCGGTGGTCGCCGCCGATGTGCGCGAAGGCGTAGTTGAGGTGGGTGACCTTGTCCCACGGGATGTCGGAGGCGAGGTAGGCGGGCTCGCCGTTCTTGCCCGTACGCCAGCCGGTGAAGTAGCCGATGACGCGGCGCTTGTGGTCGGCGCCCATCTTCTCGCGGCCCTCGGTGTCGTAGACCGAGCAGTACGGGACGTCGACGCCCGGGGTCTTGTAGAGGCCGTCGGGACGACAGGACTCGTTGTCGGCGGCGTGCGAGACGCCTCCGGCGAGCGAACTGAGCAGGAGTCCGGCGACGGCCGCGCCGGCGGCGAGCAGGGAGGTTCTCGCTCGGGTGGGGGACAGCACGGTCTGTTCCTCCTGGGGAGGGTCGGCCTGGCACGACGAACGGTGGGTGATCGTCTCGTTGGCGCAGACGTTAAGAGGACTAGACCACCGCGTCAATAGGTATGGACCAATCTTCTGTGAGCCGGGCCACAGGACATCGCCCGCGTGGCCCGCCGCCGGGCGTGGCACACTGACCCTGTACCAGCAGCAGCGCACTCCGGGGTCGGTGTAATTCCGAACCGGCGGTTACAGTCCGCGACCCGGTCACCTCCAGTGACCGGTTGAACAGGTGAAATTCCTGTACCGACGGTGAAAGTCCGGATGGGAGGCAGTGCGCGGCGGGCCGTCACAGGTCATCGGTACGCCGCTGCCGGCGGTGCGGTTCGTCCTTCACGGGCGACCCCTCTTTCCGGCCACCGGCGTCCCGTCGTACCCGTTGGCGTTCCCGCTCTCTGTCGTCATCGACAGCCCCGGAGTCCGTGCCCGAAGAGGCAGGAGGACCCGGTGGCCACCGCAGCCGAAACAGCCACGACCGACGCGAACGCCATGCGCCGGGCCATCGCGCTCGCTGCCCGCGGACTCGGCTCCACCAGCCCCAACCCGGTCGTCGGGTGCGTCGTCCTCGACGCCCGGGGCGAAGTCGCCGGCGCCGGTTTCCACCAGCGCGCCGGCGGCCCCCACGCCGAGGTGCACGCCCTGCGCGAAGCGGGCGAGCGGGCGCGCGGCGGTACGGCGTACGTCACCCTCGAACCCTGCAACCACACCGGGCGCACCGGCCCCTGCGCGCAGGCCCTCGTCGCCGCCGGGATCACCCGCGTCGTGTACGCGGTCGCCGACCCGGACCCGCAGGCCACCGGCGGCGCCGCCACCCTGCGCGCGGCCGGCGTCCAGGTCGAGCAGGGCCTGCTCGCGGACGAGGCCGAGGCGGGCAACACCGCCTGGCTCACCTCCGTGCGCCTCGGCCGCCCGTACGTCCGCTGGAAGTACGCCGCTACGCTCGACGGCCGGATCGCCGCCGCCGACTCCACCAGCCGCTGGATCACCTCCGCCGAGTCCCGCGCCGACGTCCACCGGCTGCGCGCCGAGGCGGACGCCGTCGTCGTCGGCTCCGGCACGATGCGCGCCGACGACCCCCATCTCGCCGTACGCGGCGCCGAGGGCGTCACCCAGCCGCTGCGCGTCGTCGTCGACACCAACGCCACCGCCGTCAAGCCCGGCGCCCGGGTCCTCGACGACGCCGCGCCCACGCTGGTCGCCGTCGCCGAGGACGCCGAAGCGGCGCACCTGGCCGGGACGGGAGCCGAGGTCGTGCGACTGCCCCGCACGGCCGCCGGCCTCGACGTCCACGCCCTGCTCGCCGCCCTCGACGCCCGCGGTGTGCGCTCGGTGCTCCTCGAAGGGGGAGCGACGCTCGCCGGCGCCTTCGTCGCCGCGCGCGCCGTCGACGCCGTCACCGCCTACCTCGCCCCCGTACTGCTCGGAGCGGGCCCCGCCGCCCTCGCCGACGCCGGAATCACCACCCTCACCGAGGCGTTGCGGCTCGACGTCACCGAGGCCGTCCGCCTCGGCCCCGATCTGCGCATCACCGCCGTCCCCGCCACCTCCGCATCGAAGGAGCACTGAGTGTTCACCGGAATCGTCGAAGAGCTGGGCGAGGTCACCGCCGTCGAGAACCTCGGTGACGCCTCCCGTTTCCGACTGCGCGGCCCGCTCGTCACCGAGGACGCCAAGCACGGCGACTCCATCGCCGTCAACGGCGTCTGCCTCACCGTCGTCGAGTGCGGGGACGGCGAGTTCACCGCCGACGTGATGGCCGAGACCCTCAAGCGCTCCAGCCTCGGCGCCCTCACCACCGGCTCCCGGGTGAACCTGGAGCGCCCCATGGCGCTGGGCGGGCGCCTCGGCGGGCACCTCGTGCAGGGACACGTCGACGGCACCGGCACGATCGTCGGCCGCGAGCCGTCCGAGCACTGGGAGATCGTCAAGGTCTCGCTGCCCGCCGGCCTCGCGCGTTACGTCGTCGAGAAGGGCTCCATCACCGTCGACGGCGTGAGCCTCACCGTCGTCGAGGCGGCGGACGACTACTTCACCATCAGCCTCATCCCCACCACCCTCGACCTGACCACGCTCGGCGTCAAGCAGGCCGGCGACCCGGTCAACCTGGAAGTGGACGTACTCGCGAAGTACGTCGAGCGACTGCTCGGCGCCGGCAGCACCGACAGCGGGGAGACCGTGAAGTGAGCGCCCTTTCCTGGCTGCACAGCGAGGCCTTCACGGCCTTCGACCAGCACATCCTGTGGTCCGACATGATCGGCAACACCATCGGCCTGATCGCCCTCGGCCTCGGCTGGCGGCGCTCCATATGGACCTGGCCCGCCCAGTTCCTGTCCGGCGTCGTGCTCGTCGCGGCCTACGCCTCCGCGCAACTCGGCGGCGGAGTCGGCAAGCAGCTGCTGGTCATCGGCGTCGCCCTGTGGGGCTGGCGGCAGTGGCAGCTCGGCCGGCAGCAGGCCCAGGACGGCTCGATCGCCGTCCGCTTCGCCACCTGGCGCGAACGCGGACTGCTGGCGGCCGGCGCGGTGACCGGCACGCTGGCCGTCGGCGGCCTCTTCACCCTGTACCCGTCGCTGTCCTGGAGCCCCTGGGCCGACGCGTACATCTTCGTCGGCACCCTCGTCGCGATGGTCGCCCAGGCCCGCGGCCTCGTCGAGTTCTGGTTCGCCTGGCTGCTGGTCGACCTGGTGGGCGTACCGCTGGCCTTCACCAGCGGCCTGGCCTTCTCCGGACTCGTGTACGTCGTCTACCTGGCCCTCGTCCTGTGGGGTGCCTACGACTGGTGGCAGCGTTCGCGCGCGAGCGTGAAGCCCGCCATGGAAGGAGCAGCAGCATGAGCGCCCGTCCGTCATCCGCCACCGCCCGGCCCGAGGCGCTCGGCGCCGACCGGCCCACCCCCACGTGGTACAGCACCGACAACGCCGAGGACCTGGCCCTCGACCCCGTCGAGCAGGCGATCCGCGACATCGCGGCCGGCCGCCCCGTCGTCGTCGTCGACGACGAGAACCGGGAGAACGAGGGCGACCTCGTCATCGCCGCCGAGATGGCAACGCCCGAGATCGTCGCCTTCATGATGAGCGAGTGCCGCGGCCTGATCTGCGCGCCCATGGAGGGCGACGAGCTGGAGCGGCTCGAACTCCCGCAGATGGTCGAGAACAACACCGAGTCGATGAGCACGGCCTTCACCGTCTCCGTCGACGCCTCCGCCGCGCACGGCGTCACCACCGGCATCTCGGCCGCTGACCGCGCCGCCACGCTCCGGCTCCTGGCGAGCGGCCGTTCCACCGCGTCCGACTTCGTCCGCCCCGGCCACATCTTCCCGCTGCGCGCCAAGCCCGGCGGCGTACTCGTCCGCAACGGCCACACCGAGGCCGCGGTGGACCTCGCCCGGCTCGCGGGCCTGCGCCCGGCCGGCGCGATCGTCGAAATCGCCGGCGAGGACGGCGTCATGCTGCGGCTGCCCGAGCTCATCCCGTTCGCCCGCAAGCACGGCCTGACGATCATCTCCATCGAGGACCTGGTCGCCTACCGCCGCACCTCCGACCCGAAGGTCCGCCGCGAGGCCACCGTGCGGCTCCCGACCGCCTTCGGGGACTTCACGGCGTACGGCTACCGCTCCACCGTCGACGGCGTCGAGCACGTCGCGCTCGTCCACGGCGAGATCGGCGACGGCGACGACGTCCTCGTCCGGGTCCACTCCGAGTGCCTGACCGGCGACATCTTCCACTCGCAGCGCTGCGACTGCGGTCCCCAGCTCGAAGCGTCCATGCGGCGCATCACCGACACGGGCCGGGGCGTCGTCGTCTACCTGCGCGGCCACGAGGGGCGCGGCATCGGGCTGCTGTCCAAGCTGCGCGCGTACGAACTCCAGGAGCTCGGCCGCGACACCCTCGACGCCAACCTGGAGCTCGGCCTGCCCGCCGACGCCCGCGACTACGCGGCCGGCGCGCAGATCCTCGAAGACCTCGGCGTCCGCAGCCTCCGGCTGATGACCAACAACCCCGAGAAGACCGACGCGCTCGTACGCCACGGCCTGACCGTCATCGAGCGCGAGCCCATGCCCGTCACGGCGGGCGAGCACAACCTCCACTACCTGCGCACCAAGCGGGACCGGATGGGGCACGACCTCCCGTGGCTGGACGGCGCCTCCGCCTCCACCTGCGGCAACCAGTAACTCCGTACCAACCTCTGAGGAGAGAACGCGTGAGCGGCAAGGGCGCACCCGAACTGAGTGTGAAGAACTGCGGCGACCTCCGGGTGGCGGTGATCGCGGCCCAGTGGCACGAGAAGGTCATGGACGGCCTCGTCGACGGCGCGCTGCGCGCCCTCCACGAGCTGGGCATCGACGAGCCGACCGTCCTGCGGGTGCCGGGCAGCTTCGAGCTGCCCGTCGTCGCGAAGGTCCTCGCGGGCCGCGGGTACGACGCGATCGTGGCGCTCGGCGTCGTCATCCGCGGCGGCACCCCCCACTTCGACTACGTGTGCCAGGGCGTCACCAACGGCCTCGTGCAGGTCTCCGTCGACACCGGCGTCCCCGTCGGCTTCGGCGTCCTGACCTGCGACACCGAGGAGCAGGCGCTGGACCGCGCCGGCATCGAGGGCTCCAACGAGGACAAGGGCCACGAGGCCGTCACCGCCGCCGTCGCCACCGCGACCACGCTGCGGACGGTCTCCGAACCCTGGCGCTGAGCGCCACGCGCCGGCCTCCGCCGCCCGTCGGCGGAGGCGCTGCGCGCCCGTCTCGTCGCACCCCGTACTCTTAGGACCATCATGGCGAACAAACCATCCAAGAGCTTCGAAGAGCTCTTCACCGAGCTCCAGCTCAAGGCCGCCAACGGCGACCCCTCCACCTCCCGCACCGCCGAGCTGGTGGACAAGGGCGTGCATGCCATCGGCAAGAAGGTCGTCGAAGAGGCCGCCGAGGTGTGGATGGCCGCCGAGTACGAGGGCAAGGAAGCCGCCGCCGAGGAGATCTCGCAGCTGCTGTACCACATCCAGGTGATGATGGTCGCCCGCGGAATCTCGCTCGACGACGTCTACGCCCACCTCTGAGCCGCACCTCCTGACCGACCCCCGCACCGCCACGACTCCCACCGCACAGAAGGACCTGACCTCATGCTGCGCATCGCCATCCCCAACAAGGGCTCCCTCTCCGGACCTGCGTCGGAGATGCTCCATGAGGCCGGTTACCAGCAGCGCAAGGAGTCGAAGGAGCTGCGCCTGGTCGACCCCGAGAACGAGGTCGAGTTCTTCTACCTGCGGCCCCGCGACATCGCGATCTACGTGAGCTCCGGCCGTCTCGACATCGGCATCACCGGGCGCGACCTGCTGCTGGACTCCGGCGCCAACGCCGAGGAGATCCTCCAGCTCGGCTTCGCCCGCTCGACGTTCCGCTACGCCACGAAGCCCGGCACCGCGACCGGCGTCAAGGACTTCGGCGGCATGACGGTGGCCACCTCGTACGAGGGCATCGTCGCCAAGCACCTCGCGGACGAGGGCATCGACGCCGCCGTCGTCCACCTGGACGGCGCCGTCGAGACCGCCATCGAGCTGGGCGTCGCCCAGGTCATCGCCGACGTCGTCGAGACCGGTACGAGCCTGCGCAACGCGGGCCTCGAAGTGATCGGTGAGCCGATCATGACGTCCGAGGCCGTCGTGATCCGCCGCACCGGTGTCTCCGCCGAGGAGTCCGTCGACCCCAAGGTGGCCCAGTTCCTGCGCCGTCTCCAGGGCGTCCTGGTCGCCCGCAGCTACGTGATGATGGACTACGACTGCCGCGCCGAGCACCTCGAAGCGGCCGTCGCCCTCACCCCGGGCCTGGAGTCGCCGACCATCTCGCCGCTGCACAACGAGGGCTGGGTCGCCGTGCGCTCCATGGTCCCGGCCAAGGAGTCCCAGCGCGTCATGGACGACCTGTACGAGCTCGGCGCCCGCGCCATCCTCACCACGGCCATCCACGCCTGCCGCCTCTGACCGCCGCACAGCCGCCCCGCACCCCGAAGGAAACGCGACCGCCGTGTCACAGCCCGAACTCCCCGCCCTGCCGGTCACGTTCCGGCCGACCCGCACCCGGGCCGTCCTCCTGACCGTCGGGGCGGCGATGTTCGCCGTCATCACCGCCGTCGCCCTGCTCCTCGAAACGCTCAGCGGCGGCGAGCGGGTGGCGTTCGTCTTCACCGCGTCGCTCCTCTTCGGCGTCCTGCTGCTGCTGAGCCGCCCGAAGGTCGTCGCCGACGAGGCCGGGGTGACCGTGGTCAACCTGACCACCAGGCGCCGGCTGGAGTGGGCCGAGATCGTACGGGTCAACCTGCGCCCCGGTGACGCCTGGGTCTTCCTCGACCTCAGCGACGGCACCAGCCTCCCCGCCCTCGGCATCCAGCCCGGCGTGGCCAAGCAGCAGGCCATCCGGGACGCCGGGCTCCTGCGCGCCCTGGCGGAATCCCGCTCCACCGGCACGCACGGCGGCTGAGCCCCTGCCCGGGGCGGCCCGGTCGCGTCTACTCTGGTCCCGGCGGCGCCGAGTGCGCCCCGCTCCGCGTACGAGGGCGCACCACCGGCCCGCGGAGCACCTGCGACCCGAGGAGTGACTCCCTCCAGCAATGGACGGATCGTCCGGCAGTACGTACGCCGCCCCTTCTTCCGAGGCGGCGGCATGACCATCCCCCTCCTGCTGCTCACCGCGGCATTCCTCCTGATCCTCGCCAACGGCTTCTTCGTGGCCGCCGAATTCGGCCTGGTCACCGTCGAGAAGCAGGACGCCGAGCGGGCCGCCGCCGAAGGCGACCGGCGTGCCCGTACCGTCGTCGCGGCCCTGCGCGAGCTGTCCTTCCAGCTCTCCGGCACCCAGCTCGGCATCACCATCACCTCGCTGGTGGTCGGCATGCTCGCGCAGCCCGCGCTGGCCCAGTTGCTGGCCGGCCCCTTCACCGCGGCCGGCCTCCCCGAAGGAGCGGTCCCCGGCGTCTCCGTCGTCGTCGGCATGCTGCTCGCCTCGGCCGTCCAGATGGTCGTCGGCGAGCTGGTGCCGAAGAACTGGGCCGTCTCCCGGCCGCTCCAGGTCGCGCGGTTCGTCGCCGGACCGCAGCACCTCTTCTCCACCGTCTTCCGCCCCGTGATCTCCGTGCTGAACGCGGTCGCCAACCGGCTCGTACGCCTGCTCGGCGTCGAACCGACCGACGAGCTGGCCTCCGCCCGCACCCCGGGCGAACTCGTCTCGCTCGCCCGGCACTCGGCGCGGGCCGGCGCCCTCGAACAGGACACGGCCGATCTGTTCGTACGGACCCTGTCCCTCGGCGGGCTCACCGCCCAGCACGTCATGACGCCCCGCGTGAAGGTCAGCGCCCTCCAGTCCTCGGCGACCGCGGCGGACGTACTGAACCTCACCCGTGCCACCGGCCTCTCGCGCTTCCCCGTCTACCGGGAGCGCATCGACGAGATCGTCGGCATGGTCCACCTCAAGGACGCCCTCGCCGTGCCCGTCCACGAACGGCTGCGCACCCCGGTCGCCCGGGTCGCCGTAGCGCCCCTGCTCGTCCCCGAGACGCTCCCGGTGCAGCAGCTCCTCGTGCGGCTGCGCGGCGAGCAGCCGATCGCCGTCGTCGTCGACGAGTACGGCGGCACGGCCGGGGTCGTCACCCTGGAGGACATCGTCGAGGAACTGGTCGGCGAGGTCAGGGACGAGCACGACGACGAGGGCGCCGAACCGCCCGAGCTGGCCCCGGCCCCCGCCGAGGACGGCCGGCCGGCGTGGGAGGCGGACGGCAGCTGCCGGGTGCTGACCCTGCGGCGGATAGGTCTCGACGTGCCCGAGGGGCCCTACGAGACCGTGGCCGGCCTGGTCGCGGACCTGCTGGGGCGCATCCCCGCCCCCGGCGACCGGGCCGAACTGCCCGGCTGGCGGCTGTCGGTGCGGCAGGTGGACCGCTACCGCGCCGCGCGGGTGCGGTTCGTCCGTACCGCGCGGGTTTCGGAGGCCGTGCGATGAGCGTGCTGCAACTGATCTTCGCGGGGCTCCTGGTGCTCGCGAACGGGTTCTTCGTCGGCGCGGAGTTCGCGCTCGTCTCCGTACGCCGCAGCCAGGTCGAACCACTCGCGGCCCAGGGCTCCGCCCGGGCCCGGCAGGTCATGGAGGGGCTGGAGAACCTGCCGCAGATGATGGCGGCGGCGCAGTTCGGGATCACCGTGTGCTCGCTGACGCTCGGCGCGGTCGCCGAGCCGACCGTGGCGCACCTGCTGGAGCCGGTGTTCCACGCCGTGCACCTGCCCCAGGGGCTGATCCATCCGCTGGGCTACGTGATCGCGCTCGCCGTGGTCGTCTTCCTGCACCTGGTCGTCGGCGAGATGGTCCCCAAGAACCTCGCCATGGCCGCGCCCGAGCGCACCGCGCTGTGGCTGAGCCCCGGCCTCGTCGGCTTCGCCCGGCTCTGCCGCCCGGTCACGGCCGGGCTCGGCGCGTGCGCCCGGGCCGTGCTGCGGCTGTTCGGCGTCGAGGCCAGGGACGAGGTCGAGGCGGTGTTCACCAGCGAGCAGCTCAACCGCCTCGTCGAGGACTCCGGCCAGGCGGGCCTCCTCGAACCGGGCGAGCAGGAACGGCTGGAGGACGCGCTGGAGCTGGGAAGCCGGCCCGTCACCGACGTGCTGCTCGACCGGGCGTCGCTGGTGACCGTGGCGCCCGCCGTCACACCCCGCGAGATCGAGGAGCTGACCGTACGCACCGGCTACTCGCGCTTCCCGGTGTGCGTCGGCGGCGGCGCCTTCATGGGCTACGTCCACGTCAAGGACGTACTCGACCTGGAGGAGCGGGAGCGGGCCGTGCCGCAGCACGTCTGGCGGCCGATGGCGACACTGAGCGCCGAACTGCCCCTGGACGACGCCCTGTCCGTGATGCGCCGCGCCGCGACGCATCTGGCGCAGGTGGCGGACGGGTCGGGCCGGGTGCTCGGCCTGGTGGCGCTGGAGGACGTGCTGGAGATGCTGGTGGGCGAGGTGCGCGACCCCGCGCACCGGGTCGCGGCGCCCCGGCCGTCCCGCGACGCGGCCACGGCGGCGGACGAACCGGCCGCCCTGGTGGGCTGATGCGGGGCAGCCGTCCGCGCCGTCACAGCGCGGGCGGCTCCTGCCGCCCCCGGTTCGCCGGGCCGCGCCCGGAGAGCACCTCTCCGTACGCCTGCATCAGGTCGGGCAGGCGCAGTGTCGCCAGGTCGTCGCGGGTCGGCGTGGCGGCGTAGCCCGAGAGCCGCAGGTCGCGGTACGCGCAGCTCTTCTCGTACAGGGTGCGCAGGAACCGTCCGTTGCCCAGCTCGTCGATCCAGCCCTGGTCGACGACGTGCCCGCTGATACTGCTCAGCTCCTCCAGCGCCTCCTCGTCCCACGCGTCACCGTTCTCGGCGGCCAGCACCTCACCGATGGCGGTGAGCTCCGGCGGACGGTAACTGGGGAAGTCCACCCGGGTGGTGAAGCGGGACGACAGACCGGGGTTGACGGCGAGCAGGCGGTCCATGCCCTCCGGATAGCCGGCGAGGATCACGACGAGATGGTCGCGGTTGTCCTCCGCGCGCTTGAGAAGCACCTGGAGGGCCTCGTCGCCGTACGCGTCGCCCTTGCTGTAACCGGAGTTGGAGAGCGAATACGCCTCGTCGACGAAAAGCACTCCGCCGATCGCCGAGTCGATCAGCTCATTGGCCTTGACGGCCGTCTGGCCCAGGAACTCGCCCACCAGGTCGGCGCGTTGGGCCTCCACCAGATGGTCACCGCCGAGCAGCCCGAGCGCGTAGAACACCCGGCCGAGAATGCGCGCGACGGTGGTCTTGCCGGTGCCGGAGGGGCCCGAGAACACGAAGTGGCGCTTGGGCGGCTGTACGGGCAGGCCCTGACCCGCCCGCAGCCTGGCCATGTTGAGCTGCGCGGACAACGCCTTCACCTGGCGTTTCACCGGTTCGAGACCGACCATGCGCTCCAGCTCCGCCAGCGCCTCGGCGAGCAGCGCGGGATCGGAGGGACCGGCCGGAAAGGGCCGCACGGTGCCGGGCCTCGGCGGCACCCGGTCCTTCTCCCGTGCGCCCCCGGCCGCGACCGCCCGCCCGACGGGAGGCGGCTGCCCGTCCCCGAGCAGGAAGTCCCGGCCCTCCGGAACGTCGGGGCCCGGCAGGCTCTCGCTGTCGCCGGCGGCGTCCGCCGCGTCCTGGCCGAGGCCCGCGAGCGACACGGCGGCGAAACCGGCGGAGTCCTCGTAACCGTCCCCCTCGGCGATCGCGGCGAGCCGCGCCGCGGTGTCCATGAAGGCGGGATCCACCCGGTGCACGGCCCGGTACAGCGGCAGGGCCGCCGCGCTGCGCCCGGTGCCCTCGTGCGCGCGGGCCAGCCAGTACCGCAGCTCCTTGCGCTGCGGCTGCTCGCTGCGGCAGCGCATCAGGGCGGCCGACAGCATCGGCTCGGCCTGCCCGTACATCTCCAGCCGCACCCGCGCCATGCCGCCGAAGAGCCCGGCCTCGATGCCGAGCAGCGGGTCGTCGACGAGCGGATCGGTGTGGCGCACGAGCTGTTCCCAGTCCTTGACCAGGTACGCGCGGCAGGCGTGCAGGAACCGCACCTGCGGATCCGCGTCCACCGGCGGCAGTCCCGCCAGCGCCCGGTCGAGCTCGGGCACATGACGGCCGTCGAGCCAGTGCGAGGCGTGCGCGAGCAGCAGGTCGCGCGGCTTCTCCAGGACCGGCTGCACCCACCACCCCAGCCAGTACCAGGAGTTGAGCGTCCGGCGGTGGCGGGCGCGCTGCTCGCCGAAGCGCTCGCGGTGGCGGTACATGCGCAGCAGCGCCGTGGTGGTGTCGACGCGCAGCGCGTGCAGGCCGAGCCAGCCGTCGGCCATGCCCGGGTCCATCCGTACGGCCGCCCTGAACTCCTCCTCGGCCTGCGGGTACGCGCCCATCGTGTACGCGTCGACGCCGCGAAGCCAGGCGAGGTCGGCCGGGGCGTTCACGCCCTGCGAGCCGAAATCCGTCACATCCCCCACGAACCGTGCCCCCCGTGATGTGCCGCCGGGCGCGGGCCCGTCGGCAGGTCTCAGAACCGCTGTGCCGCGGAAGGGAATTGACCGCACCAAGCAGCATCGTACCCGTGCGGGCGGGCCCGGACTAAGGGGTGACGCAGCCCCGGAAGCGACGGTGACCGAGGGTGAGCGAAGGGGGTCACCAGGGGGCCGTGAGGGGCTCTGTGGGCAGAACGAAGCCCCCGATCACGGGGGAACAACCGGGGGCTTCGCGTCTGCGGCGGCTTCGAAAAGCCGCACATTGAGAACGTAAGACCTGTACGCCCCCCGGGTCAAGCGGAGTTGAGGCACTCTGGGGGGAGGTTTTCAGGCCGTTTCCGGGGGCGGGCCGCAGTGGTCACCCACGGTGACGGAATGGTTCGGCAACGCTGTCGCGTAAGGTCCCGTGCGCCACTCGTACCCCTCCTGGCACTGCCGAACCAACAGGTCCGCGTACGGACGCGACGGGTCGGCGGCGAAATGGCGCGTCTCCGCCGCCGTCCATCCGTCCCAGAAGTCCGCCTGCGCCGGCCCGTCGCGCAGCCGCCCGCGTGCCCACGACTCCCGCGCGCCGAGGTCCATCCAGAGCAGCCGGGCGAGGTGCGGCCGCACGGCGGCCCGCCCGGCCCCGACGCCTTCGACCAGGACCACGGGCGCCGCCTCCAGCGGGCGCGCGGGCCCGAAGCGGCGCAGGTTCCAGTCGTACGGCGCGTACCGCGCGCTCTGCCCGCGCGAGAAGGGGCCCGTCACCTGCTCGCGCAGCCGGCCGGTCCACGCGAAGAGCTCGTCGTGGGTCGCCAGGTCGTCGAGGTGCAGCACGGGAGCCCCGCCCAGCGCCGCCGCCAGCCGGGCGGCGAAGGTGCTCTTGCCCGAGCCGGCGTGCCCGTCGACGGCGACCAGCCGCACGGGGCCGCAGGAGGGCGGCAGCGCGCGGAGCGAGGCGGCGAGCTGATCGAGGCGTTCCACGCTCCCACCCTAGGTGGCGTGCGGGGTCTCCCGGCCCGGCGCCGGGGCCTCCCGGGCGCCCGGCGTCCCCGGTCCCGCCCCGACGGCGTGCGCGGCCTCCGTCCGGCCACCGGGCTCCCTCCCTGGACGGCGTGCGCGGCCTCCGGGCCGCCCCGGCCGCCGAGTGCCACCCGTGAGCACCCGTCCGCCGCCACCGGTCCCTCCCACATTGGCCGGGCGACGCGGCCCCAGGTGCTGGCAGAAGCCCGTCTCCGGCGGCCATAGTTACCGCACTGTCGTGCACCTGCCCGCGCATCCGCATCCGACCCGGGGGCCATGACCATGACCAGATCCACCTCCCGCCGCACCGTCCTGACCGCCGCGGTGGCCGTGGCGGCGGGCGCCGCGGCGGCTTCCGCCTCCCCGGCCGGCGCGACGAAGGGCGCCGCCCCGGCCCGGCCCGTCGACAACCGGTTCTGGTCCTCCGGCCGGGACTGGGGCTCCGGCACGGCCGACGGCACCAGGGTGCCGGGGGGCCGCCGGCCGGGCGTGGTCATCGGCAGCCCTTCGGCCCGCACCGACTACACCGACCCGCACACCGGAACGACCTCCACCTGGGAGAGCGCCACCTGGACCTCGCCGGTCCACCGCTCCGCCGTCCCGGCGAGCGAGGTCGTCGCCTCCTGGAACGCCCACACTCCGCCGGGCACCTGGATCGAGATCGCCCTGCGCGGCGCCTACGCGGACGGCGCCCGGACCCCCTGGTACGTCTTGGGCCGCTGGGCGGCGGGCGACGCCGACATCAGGCGGACCTCCGTCGACGGCCAGAGCGACGGCCGCAGCAGCGTCTGGACCGACACGCTCGCCATGAACAGCTCGGCCGGCGGCCTGCGCCTCGCCTCGTACCGGATCAGGCTGACCCTCCACCGCAGGCCCGGCACCGGCCTGACCCCCGTGGTGTGGCGCGTCGGCGCGATGGCCTCGGACGTCCCCGACCGCTTCACCGTGCCGGCATCGCCGCACCGGGTCGTCCGCGAGCTGGCCGTGCCGCGCTACTCGCAGAACACGCACATCGGGCAGTACCCCGAGTACGACAACGGCGGTGAGGCGTGGTGCAGCCCCACCTCCTCGCAGATGATCATCGAGTACTGGGGCCGCGGGCCCACCGAGGAGGACCTGGCCTGGGTCGATCCGGCCTTCGAGGACCCGCAGGTCTGCCACGCGGCGCGGTCCACCTTCGACCACCAGTACCGCGGGTGCGGCAACTGGCCCTTCAACGCCGCCTACGCCGCCACGTACGAGGACATGAGCGCCGTCGTCACCCGCCTGCACTCGCTCACCGATCTCGAGACGCTGATCGGCGCGGGCATCCCGGCCATCACGTCGCAGTCCTTCCTCGCGGAGGAGCTGACGGGCGCGGGCTACGGCACGGCGGGCCACCTCATGACCGTCGTCGGCTTCACCCCGGACGGCGACGTGATCGCCAACGATCCCGCCGCACCCGACAACCGGGCCGTACGCCGCGTCTACGAGCGCCGGGAGTTCGAGAACGTCTGGCTCCGCACCAAGCGCCACGACGCGAGCGGGAAAGTGGTGTCCGGCACAGGAGGCGTCTGCTACCTCTACTGGCCGCTGCGCCCCACAGCCGCGCAGCAGCGGGCTCTCGCGGCCGTCGGCGTCCGCTGACCCGCGGTCCGGCCCCGAGGGGCGTGACGAACGTCATCTTCCCCGGGGGCGGTCCCGTGGGCACTGTGGATCCCATGACAGCGACCACTGCCGACATCACCCGTACCGACTCCAGGGCCGGCACCGGCGGTCCCAAGGACGACGGCCCCGAGATCCTGGAGCACATCATGGGCTGGACCCTCGTCGTGGTCCTCGCCATGTTCGTCACGCAGGCCGGCCTCCTGTAGCGGCCGGGCGCGTCAGGACGCCCTCAGCGTCAGCCCGTCGGTGACGATCGAGTCCGAGGTGACCAGCGCCTGCTCGGCGCGCACATCGGTCATGAAGACGAACGGCGGCACCACGGGCGGCTCCGGAAGGCCGTCCGGGGTGAAGGTGAGGCACAGGACGCCCTCCAGGCAGCCGCTGAACCGGGTGAGGTAGAGCGTCACATCACCCCTCAGGTCCAGGGTGTCGGCCGCCAGCGTCAGTTCCTCGCGTCCGTCGCGCGTGCGGAGGCGGTAGTCGGTCAGCGATGCGGACCGCATTCTGAGCACCATCGCCCGTACCGGGCCGTCGGCCGTCGGCACCTCCCTCACCCCGGCGACGAGGAACCCGTGCGGCGCGAACAGCGTCGTGGTCACGGCCGGCGGCGTACGGGCCGCGACGACCGCACCGGCGTCCCGCTCCTCCGGCGCCGGGCCCTGCCCGAGCGCCGCCAGCAGGACGACCGGCAGCGCCGCGGCGAGCGTCCGAGGGCCCTGCCCGCCGGGCGGCGGCGCGGCGGCGTCCTCCCGCTCCGGCACGGGCGTCCAGCCGAACCCCATCGCGCTGCCCGCGATGCCCAGCGCCGTCCCCACCACGAAACCACCGAGGTTGGTGGCGGCGAACGACAGGACGGACAGCAGCAGCGCGTTGACGCTCACGTAGTGGCGGGTGTGCGGCAGAAACCACAGGAACAGGCCGGCCACGACCAGGGCCAGTCCGATCCCGATCGCCGCCAGCCCGCCGAGCCCGAGGCTCACCAGCACGCTCAGCGGGGACAGGGGGACGAGCAGCAGCTCGATTCCGCCGAGGACCAGCAGCAGTCCGCCCCAGAAGGGGCGGGTCCGCCGCCAGGCGCGCAGCCTGCGCCGCCCGTCCGGGTGTCCGAGCCGCCCGCCCGGCCGGTCCCGGCCCGGCCGGCGCCGGGTCAGAAGCACTTCTCGCCGTCCAGGCTCACGTCGATGCTGAGCCCTTTCAGCCGGAAGTTCCCGCCGGTGGCCGACCAGGCGTGCGACTTCACGCCCGCCACCTCGATGTCCCCGGCCTGGAGTCCGAACTTTCCGGCCTCGCCCTTGACGCCGGGCACCTGGTCCAGCGTCGAGGCGTCCCTGCCGATCTGCGCCGTGCCGAAGCGGGCGTCGCCGACGAGGTCCTCGGCGTCGATGACCAGACTGCTGGCCGTCACGTCACCGGCCTTGCCGCCGGCCGTCAGCTTGAAGACGACCTTGCCGACGGGCGTTCCGACCTCGGCGGCCTGGCAGATGTCGCTGAGCCTGGCGTCCCCGATACCGAGCAGCGCCACCGGGTGGCCCTTGCCGTCCGCGGACCGGTCGGTCTGCACATAGCTGGACAGTCCCCGGCTCGTCAGTTTGCCCGACGCCACCTGGAAGCTCGTCCCGGACACGGCGAACGACGCGGCCAGCGCTCCCTGGCCCATCATCGACGCCATCACCGCGACGGCGAGGACCGCCGGTGTCGCGAGGACCGCTGTCTTCCGCCATGCCGTCCTGCCCTCGGCGGGCGGCTGTTCGAATGCGCTCACTTGTTCCTCCCGTACGTCGTCGCGGTGCGCGGGGGAAGTGCGTGGAGGTGCGGCGGGGCGTGTTTTCGAGTGCGCTGAGATCCGCCGACAGGCCGTCTGGCAAAGGGAGTTGGCGCAGCTCTGCCATACTGCGGACATCCTGTGGCAGTGGGAGACTAGGGCCGGTATTGAATATTAGTCAACAGCGTGGATCCAGCGAGCGCTCGCAGGTTCGCCGCGCCGAACTCATCGCGACCGGACGGAAGTTGTTCGCCGACACGTCGTACGACGCCCTGTCGGTGGACGACATCGCCCGGCACGCGGGCGTCGCCAAGGGCTTGATCTACTACTACTTCAAGAGCAAACGCGGCTACTACCTCGCGATCGTCGAGGAGTCGGTCGCCGAACTCGTCGCCCGGGCCGGCAGCGACCGTGACCTGCCGGCCGCCGAGCGCGTCCAGCGCACCATCGACGGCTATCTGCGCTACGCCCAGCACCACCAGGCCGCGTACCGCACGATCGTCACCGGCGGCGTCGGCTTCGACACCGAGGTGCAGGCCATCCGGGAGGCGGTGCGCGAGGAACTCATCGCCACCCTCGCGGAGGGCGCGTACGGCCGCCGCGACATCCCGCCGACCGCCCGGTTGGCCCTCATCGGCTGGTTGACCGGGGCCGAGGGGGTCACGCTGGACTGGCTGAGCCACCAGGAGCTCGGCCGCGACGCCGTGCGCGAGCTGCTCACGAGGCTGCTGCGCGCCACGCTCCGCACGATCGAGGAACTGGAGCCGAGCTGCCCGGCGCCGCCGGCGACCCCGTGACGTACGTCGTTCCATCGGGCATACTCAACGCGCCACAGCCGCTGGCCAGCGACTTCCGTGATCCGGAGGGATGCCGGCGGCCAGGCAGTGAGACCGGCGGCGCGGCCACACCCTGCGCGCGCGACCGCCGCAGCGCCCGACAGGGAGGAGAGCGCCCCCATGCCCGACCGCGCCCCGCAGCCGGTGGAACGTCAGCTGCCCACCGAGGAGTCCCGGGATCTGCTCGCGCTCGTGCGCGACATGATCCAGCGGGAGATCGCCCCCCGGGCCGCAGCCGAGGAGGACGCCGGGCACTTCCCGCGCGAGATCTTCGCCCTGCTTTCCGAATCCGGCCTGCTCGGCCTGCCGTACGACGCCGAGCACGGCGGCGGCGACCAGCCGTACGAGGTCTACCTCCAGGTACTCGAAGAGCTCGCCGCCGCCCGCCTCACGGTCGGCCTCGGCGTCAGCGTCCACAGCCTCGCCTGCCACGCGCTGGCGGGCTACGGCACCAAGGAGCAGCAGGCGGCGCACCTGCCCGCCATGCTCGGCGGCGGCCTGCTCGGCGCCTACTGCCTCTCGGAGCCGGCCTCCGGATCGGACGCCGCCTCGCTGAGCACCAAGGCCGTGCGCGACGGCGACGACTGGGTCATCACCGGCACGAAGGCGTGGATCACCCACGGGGGGATCGCCGACTTCTACACCGTTCTGGCCCGTACGGGCGAAGAGGGCCCCCGGGGCATCACCGCCTTCCTGGTGCCCGGCGACGCCGGGGGGCTGAACGCCGCGGCGCCCGAGAAGAAGATGGGCATGAAGGGCTCGCCCACCGCTCAGCTCCACTTCGACGGTGTACGGGTCCCGGACTCCCGCCGCATCGGTGAGGAGGGCCAGGGCTTCGCGATCGCGCTGTCCGCCCTCGACTCGGGGCGGCTCGGCATCGCCGCCTGCGCGATCGGGGTCGCCCAGGCGGCCCTGGACGAGGCCGTCTCGTACGCCACCGGCCGGCAGCAGTTCGGCCGGCCGATCGCCGACTTCCAGGGCCTGCGCTTCATGCTCGCCGACATGGCCACCCAGATCGAGGCGGGCCGGTCGCTCTACCTCGCGGCGGCGCGCCTGCGGGACGCCGGGCGGCCGTTCTCGCGGGAGGCCGCGATGGCGAAGCTGTTCTGCACCGACGCGGCGATGCGCGTGACGACCGACGCCGTCCAGGTGCTCGGCGGCTACGGCTACACGCTGGACTTCCCTGTCGAGCGCTTCATGCGCGAGGCCAAGGTGCTCCAGATCGTCGAGGGGACGAACCAGATTCAGCGCATGGTCATCGCCCGCCGTCTCGTAGGTCCCGAGACGCGCTGAGCCGCGCCGCGTCCGGCCAGGCCGGGGACGCCACGAGCCGGACCCACTCCGGGTCGCGGCGTCCCGGCAGGGTGCGGCCGTGGCTGTGCCACTGCCGCAGGAGCGCCCGGAAGAGGGGCGGGTCCGTGGGGTGCGGAACCGATTCTGCGGTAACGGAGGGCGGGGGAGCGAGACGCCGGCGTCCGTCGCCGACCTGGGTGTACTGCAGGGTCATATCGGGCCAACAGTCACAAGGCGTCCCGGGTTATCGGCCACGCCATTCGGGCTTCCGTTCGCGCGGTGAAGCACTCGCACCCCGAAGCGAACGACGCCTGTGCCCCCACCCCGCACGCCGGAGTCGGCGGACGGCCCTGACGCCACCGCACCGCGCGGCGACCGGACGCCTCTGCCGCCCCCCGCGCCCCGAAGTGATCAACGCCCCACCCGGTGGCCGGCGCGTCCGGGAGGGCGGAGCCGACCTGTCCCGGGTGACGGACGAACCCCCGCGCGCCGACGCGCGTATGGCCCCGGGCAGGGTTTCTGACGTACCGTCAAGTCCGCCGCCGGGGACCGCGCCTCCGGGCGACGCGTACGCCGTATCCCGCTACGTCCGCGCCCAGGAGGACCGCCGTGGCCGAGGACCGCCCGATCGCGCTCGACGAGTACCCCATCCACCAGGCCCCGTTGTCGATGAAGCACGTCGCCACCGGCCACCGCAACGCGTACGACCGCTGCATCTTCCACCTCGTCGACCACACCGGCCGCGCCCTGCTCGTCGCGGGGCTGGGTGTCTACCCGAACACCGGAGTGATCGACGCCTACGCCACCCTGCGCACCGGCGACCGGCTGCACGCCGTGCGCGCCTCGGACGCCCTCACCGACGACCGCATGAACCTCTCCGTCGGCCCCCTGCGGATCACCGTCGACGAGCCGCTGCGCCGCTTCACGCTCCACTGCGACCCGGACCCGGCCGACCCGGACTCCCTCGCGTACGACGTCACGTGGACGGCCCACTTCCCCGCCGTCTGGGAGCCGCACCACGTCCAGCGGCGCGGCGGCAGGCTGATGCTCGAAGGCCGCCGTTTCGTCCAGGCGGGCGGCTGTACGGGCGTGATCCGCGCCGGGGGAGAGGAGATCCCGCTGACCGCGGGGGAGTGGACCGGTACCCGCGACCGGAGCTGGGGCGTACGGCCGATCCCGGGCGAGGACGCCGGCCGGGCCGCCGCGGAGCACCCGCCCGAGGGCTTCCACTGGATCTGGGCGCCGGCGCGCTTCGACGACCGGTTCCTGATGGTGATCGCCCAGGAGGACGCCGACGGCCACCGGACCCTGAACGAGGCGCTGCTGGTGCGCGAGGGCGAGCGGGACGTCCAGCTCGGCTGGCCGCACGCCGACATCACGTACCGCCCGGGCACCCGCCACCCCGAAAGCGCCGTCGTCCACCTCACCGGACCGGGACCCGGCCGCGAGCCGCTGGAGCTCGGCGTCGAGGTCCTGTGCTCCTCGCCGCTGGCCGTCGGCGCGGGCTACCCGCCCGCGGCCGACTGGCAGCACGGCAGCTGGCAGGGGCGCGGCTGGACGGACCGCCGCACGTACGACCTCTCCGACCCCGCCGCACACCCCATGGCCGCGTACGGCGTCACCGACCACGCCGCCCGCTTCACCCTCGGCGGGCGGACCGGATACGGGATCTTCGAGCACGGCACGTTCGGCCGCCACGACCCGAGCGGCTTCACCGGCTTCGACTCCGTCGCCCCCTGAGCGTCCCCCTCACGACAGGAGTACGGCATGGCAACCGCACCCCGCCCCCGCACCACCACCCGCGACCCCCAGGAACTCGCCCGCCGCCTGACCGCGTGGCTCGGCGAGCGGCTGCCCGGCGCCCGGATCAGCGGCGTACGGGCGCCCGCCTCCAACGGCATGTCGAGCGAGACGCTGCTGTTCGACCTCGACCACCCGTCCGCACCGGCGCCGGCCTGCGCCCTGCGCCTGGCCGCCGACCCCGGCGCGTACAGCGTCTTCCCCGTCTACGACATGGCCCGCCAGCACCGTGTGATGAGCCTCGTCGCCCGCCACACGGGCGTCCCCGTGCCGCTTGTCCTGTGGCTGGAGGAGGACCCGGGCCCGCTCGGCGCTCCCTTCTTCGTCATGGAGCGCGCGGCGGGCCGCGTCCCGCCCGACGTGATGCCCTACACGTACGAGGGGAACTGGCTGTACGCGGCCACCGACGCCGAGCGGGCCCGCCTCCAGGACGCGACGCTCACCGTCCTCGCCCGCCTGCACGACCAGTTCCCGGCGCAGGAGGCCGAGTTCCTGATGGCGCCGGGCACGGGCAGTCCTCTGCGGCGCCACGTCGAGGCGCAACGGGCCTACTACGCCTGGGTGGTGGACGGCGTCGCCCGCTCACCGCTCATCGAGTCGGCCTTCGACTGGCTGGAGGCCCACTGGCCCGACGACACCGGTCCCGCCGTGCTGAGCTGGGGCGACGCCCGAATCGGCAACATCGTCTACGACGGGTTCGAGCCCGCCGCCGTACTCGACTGGGAGATGGCCTCCTGCGGGCCGCGCGAGCTCGACCTGGCCTGGACGGTCTACCTCCACCGCTTCTTCCAGGACCTCACGGTGAGCTTCGGCCTGCCCGGCCTGCCGGACTTCCTGCGGCGCGACGCCGTCGAGTCGCGGTACGCCGAACTCACCGGCCACACGCCGCGGGACATGGAGTTCCACACGCTGTACGCCGCCCTGCGGCACGCCGTGGTGATGCTGCGCATCGCCTACCGGCAGGTGCACTTCGGCGAGATCCGGGTCCCCGCGGACCCGGACACGATGATCCTGCACCGGGCGTCACTGGAGGCGATGGTGCGCGGAACCTACTGGCGGACGCCCTGAGGGCGGCAGGTCCTAGGCGGCGCGGCGCAGCTGCGACACCTTGAGCGGGCGCGATCCCGGCCCGCCGACGTGCGAGAACGGCTGCGTCCGCCAGTCGAGCCCCTGAGGGAGCGTCAACAGGAGGGCCGTCTCCTGCTCCTGCGCGTCCAGCGTCTCGTCGGCGGGCTCGGCGTCCGCCGCCGGGCGGCCGGTGCCCTCGCAGGGCGTCAGCCCGAACGGGTTCCACGGCGTGGGGCACTTCGCGTGCTCGGGCAGGACGTTCTCGTCCGCCAGCAACGCGATCGGCTGGACACAGTCCGGGCAGATCACCCGGAACATCTCGAAGGTGTCGTACGCGTCGAAATCGTCGATCTCGTCCTCGTCGACGCGATCGACGGG
This sequence comes from Streptomyces sp. NPDC054887, assembly GCF_053610585.1. Lineage (NCBI taxonomy): Bacteria > Bacillati > Actinomycetota > Actinomycetes > Kitasatosporales > Streptomycetaceae > Streptomyces > Streptomyces sp. NPDC054887. Next base: position 31,751 of record NZ_JBSGYQ010000071.1, read on the forward strand.
CTCCGGTTCGGTACGTCCGGTGCGCTTCAGGTTCTGCATGGAGACACTCCCCCTCGGGTGGGCCGACAAGGCGCCGCGGCCTCGACCACAGCAAGCACTTCCCCTCGCGCACGCGCGGTAATCGCGCCTGCCCGAAGGACACGGCTCCAGGCCTGTGGCGTTCGTCACATGCCCGCCGCAGGTGCCCCTCCCGTGAGACACCGGCTGTGCCTGAGGGCCTCCATGGCAATAGGTTGACCCGCTATGGAGGAGCTGGATCGTCAGATCGTGGATTTGCTCGTCAAGGACGGGCGGATGAGCTACACCGACCTGGGCAAGGCCACGGGCCTGTCCACGTCGGCCGTGCACCAGCGGGTGCGCAGGCTGGAACAGCGGGGCGTCATCCGTGGCTACGCCGCGGTGGTCGACCCCGAGGCCGTCGGGCTGCCGCTCACCGCTTTCATCTCGGTGAAACCGTTCGACCCCAGCGCCCCCGACGACATCTCGGAACGGCTCGCGGGCGTCCCGGAGATCGAGGCGTGCCACAGCGTGGCGGGCGACGAGAACTACATCCTCAAGGTGCGGGTCGCCACCCCGCTGGAACTGGAGCACCTGCTGACCCGAATCCGTTCCCTGGCCGGCGTGTCCACCCGTACGACCGTCGTCCTCTCCACCCCCTACGAAGCCCGCCCGCCGCAGGTCTGACCACCGGGCACGACCGCTCCCGAACGCCCCCCGCGCACGGCTCGCCCCGCGCGAGGGGCGAGACTGTTCACCATGACCGAGCGCGACGCCCCCACCCTCCAGGCCGACCACCGCACCGTGCTGCTGCGCGGCGGCGAGGTCCACAGCCCCGCCGACCCCTTCGCCACCGCGATGGTCGTCGAACGCGGACACATCGCCTGGGTGGGCTCCGAAGGGGCCGCCGACGCGTTCGCCCCAGGCGTCGACGAGGTGATCGACCTCGAAGGGGCGCTGGTCACTCCCGCGTTCACGGACGCACACGTGCACACCACCTCCACCGGCCTCGCGCTCACCGGCCTCGACGTCTCCGGCGCGCGGAGTCTCGCCGAGGCGCTGGAGCTCGTACGGGCGCACGCCGCCTCGGCGCAGGCCGGCCGGATCCTGCTCGGGCACGGCTGGGACGCCACGCGCTGGCCCGAGCAGCGGCCGCCGTCGCGCGCCGAACTCGACGAGGCGGCCGGTGGCCGGCCGCTGTACCTGCCCCGGATCGACGTCCACTCGGCCGTCGTCACCACCGCCCTCCTCGACCTGGTCCCGGGCGTGACCGGCCTGACCGGTTACCACCCGGACGCCCCCCTCACCGCCGCCGCCCACCACGCGGTGCGCGCCGCGGCGCACGGGGCCGTCACCCCGCAGCAGCGCGCCGAGGCGCAGCGCGCGGCGCTCGCCCACGCGGCCTCGCTCGGCATCGGAACGGTGCACGAGTGCGCGGGCCCCGAGATCTCCTCCGAGGAGGACTTCACCGCCCTGCTGAAGCTGGCGGCCGGTGAGCCGGGCCCCCGCGTCTTCGGCTACTGGGCCGAGCAGGTCACCGGCGCGAAGGACGCCCGACGCGTCCGCGAACTCGGTGCCGTCGGCGCGGCGGGGGACCTCTTCGTCGACGGGTCCCTCGGCTCGCACACCGCCTGCCTGCACACCCCGTACGCCGACGCCTCCCACACCGGATCCGCCTTCCTCGACACGGCGGACGTGGCGGCCCACGTCACCGCCTGCACCGAGGCCGGACTCCAGGCCGGCTTCCACGCCATCGGCGACGCCGCGCTCACCTCGGTGGTGGACGGCGTCCGCGCGGCGGCCGACAAGCTCGGCCCGGCCCGCGTCCGCGCCGCCCGCCACCGGGTCGAGCACGCCGAGATGCTCACCCCCGCCACCGTCGCCGCCTTCGCCGAGTTCGCCCTCACCGCGTCGGTGCAGCCCGCCTTCGACGCCGCCTGGGGCGGCGAGGACGGGATGTACGCCCGCCGCCTGGGCGCCGACCGGGCCCGTACGCTCAACCCGTACGCCGCCCTGCTGCGCGCCGGGGTGCCGCTGGCCTTCGGTTCCGACAGCCCCGTCACCCCGCTCGACCCGTGGGGCACGGTCCGCGCGGCGGCCTTCCACCGGACGCCCGAGCACCGCGTCTCCGTACGCGCCGCCTTCGCCGCCCACACGCGCGGCGGCTGGCGCGCCGTCGGCCGCGACGACGCGGGAACCCTGGTCCCCGGGGCGCTCGCCGACTACGCGGTCTGGCGCGCCGACGCACTCGTGGTGCAGGCGCCCGACGACCGGGTCGCCCGCTGGTCGACCGACCCGCGCTCGGGCACGCCCGGCCTGCCCGACCTCACGCCCGGCGCCCAACTCCCCGTCTGCCTGCGGACGGTGGTCTTCGGACAAACTGTTTACGAGCGGCCGAACGAGTGATGTGCGCCGACCGCGTACGGCCGATCGGTAATCCACCGGGGTTCCGTGGCCGGTCCGTACCTTCCGCACTGACCTGCTGATTTGGGCGAACACCGCAGGTCAAACGGCTGTTGACAGGAAGCGGCCACCGGCGGGTAGGTTCGGCGGGGTCCACCGCAGGACGACCGGCCGGCAAACCTCCACGCAGTCGGCGAACGCCGCTGGGTCATGGGGCGGTGCGCCGCACCGGCGCGCCCGTACTCGGAGCCAGGTTCAGCGCCCGCGCCTCGGGGGCGAGGGAAGGTTTCGGCCGACCGGCAGGTGGGATCCGGGTGGGGCCCGGACGTTCAGTAGACAACGGCTCTCGGCCGACCCGCAGCCGGCGGGCCCGGGACCGGACCGAAGGACACCGGGCCCCGACCCGCAGAAGCGCGTGCGCCGCCGGAACCCGCGCGCCGCGCGAACCCGTGTGCTTCCTCCCGCCGACTTCCGTGCCGACCCGCCGACCATGCTCGCTATGGTGGGGCAACGGTGTACGGACATTAAGGGGAAGCAGTGAACGACGGCGGTCAGAGGCGTTACGGCCCGCTCGGCAGAGCCTTGGTGATCATTCCGACCTACAACGAGGCCGAGAACATCAAGCCGATCGTCTCCCGGGTGCGTGCCGCGGTGCCCGACGCGCACGTCCTGGTCGCTGACGACAACAGCCCCGACGGCACCGGCAAGGCCGCCGACGAGATCGCTGCCTCCGACGACCAGGTCCACGTCCTGCACCGCAAGGGCAAGGAAGGGCTCGGCGCCGCGTACCTTGCGGGCTTCCGCTGGGGCATCGAGCACGACTACGGCGTACTCGTCGAAATGGACGCGGACGGCTCGCACCAGCCCGAGGAACTGCCCCGGCTGCTGACCGCGCTGAAGGGGGCCGACCTGGTGCTCGGCTCGCGCTGGGTGCCGGGCGGTCGCGTCGTCAACTGGCCCCGGCACCGCGAGGTCCTCTCGCGCGGCGGCAGCACGTACTCGCGCGTGCTCCTCGGAGTGCCGATCCGGGACGTGACGGGCGGTTTCCGCGCCTTCCGCGCCGAGACCCTGGAAGGCCTCGGCCTCGAAGACGTCGCCTCCCAGGGGTACTGCTTCCAGGTCGACCTCGCCCGGCGCGCGGTCGAGGCCGGCTACAACGTCGTCGAGGTACCCATCACCTTCGTCGAACGCGAGCTGGGCGACAGCAAGATGAGCCGGGACATCGTCGTCGAGGCGCTGTGGCGCGTCACCGCGTGGGGCGTCGGCTCGCGGGCGAACAAGCTGCTGGGGCGCAAGCCCTCCTGATCACCCCCTTACGCCGCCCACGCGCCCGTCCAGGCACACTGGGGGCATGACGACCGGCTCACCGCCCCCGACCGCTCCCCGGCGCTCGCGCGCCCGCACCTTCGTACCGCTCGGCGTCACCGCCTGGCTGGTGCTCGAGGTCTGGCTCCTGACCGTGCTGGCCGACGCCGCGGGCGGCTTCACCGTCCTGCTGCTGCTTGTCGCGGGCGCCCTGCTCGGCGCGGTGGTGGTCAAGCGGGCGGGCCGGCGGGCCTTCAAGAACCTCACCGAGACCCTCCAGCGGCAGCAGGCGGGGGAGACGCCCGCACAGCGCCGCCTGGGCAGCGGCAGCGGCTTCCTGATGCTCGGCGGCCTGCTGCTGATGCTGCCGGGGATGATCTCGGACGCGGCGGGGCTGCTGCTCCTCGTGCCGCCCGTCCGGACGTTCCTCGGACGGCGCGCGGAGCGTTCCCTGGAACGCCGGATGAGCGCGGCGGGCGGCGGACGCCTGGGTGACGCCTTCCAGCAGGCCCGTATGAACCGCCCGGACGGCAAGGTCGTGCAGGGCGAGGTCATCAGACAGGACGGGTCGCCCGCCCCGCGGCGCGACGAGGACGGACCGCGGCCGCCGCTGACGCCCTGACCGGTGCGCGCCGCTGCCCCCTGACCGGCGCGCGGAGCGCTCCTGGTCCTAGAACGACAAGAGCCGCGGGGGTGTGACACAGACTCGCTGTGTCACACCC
>NZ_JBSGYQ010000072.1:0-35112 GCF_053610585.1 Streptomyces sp. NPDC054887
TTAAGCGAGAGCGGAGGGTTCTCAGCCTCTCCCGTCGGCCCCGTGCCGTTCAGCACGCGGTTGCGCACGCACCTGCGGCCCCGGGCGCGAGAGCTCACCCGGGGCGCAACTGAGAGTCTTCGTACGGGCCGGCGCCCGCTCCCTCCTACCCGCCGCCCATGCCCACCGGCGCATCGGCCAGAGCCAGGGCGGCATGGTGGCCCGCCGGGGCGAGTACGTCGCTGAGGGTCCAGCCCGGAGGCGAGGCCGGGTCCGGACCGGACCCGACGTAATCGGCGGCGGGGTCGGCGGAGAGGCCGACGCCGGTGCCCTTGAGGTAGGCCTCCTTGCGCGTCCACACCCGCGTGAAGGCGGGCGGACGCTCCGCTGCGGGCAGCACGGCCAGCTCGGCCGCCTCCCTGGGGTGCAGCACATCGGCGGTCTCGGCGATGGCCGCCGCGTCCGGTTCCGGTTCCACGTCCACGCCCACCGGGGTGGACGCGAACGCGAGCAGGCTCAGGCCCTCGCAGTGCGACAGGGAGAAGTGCAGGGCTCCGCCGGGGACGACGGGCTTGCCGTGCGGCTCGTCGCAGTGCGCGCACGGAGCGCGCTCGACGACCACATCACGGGCGGCCATGCCCAGATACGCGCCCAGCAGCCGCCGCAGCGCCACATGCGCGCACACGTATCCGTCCCGGTCGGCGGACCGTACGAACTCCGCGGCTCGGGCCAGCTCCACGGAGTCGAGGGTGCCGGGGGCGTGCCGGGCGGCGTGCGCCCGGTACGTGGTGGTGTCCACCAGCCACAGCCCGGGACCCGTCGAGGTCGGGGCGGTGCCGGCGGGGCCCGCGCCGGACAGCCGGCGGGGTACCAGCAGCCGTCCGGTGGTCAGTGCGGCCATGTCGGGTGCCTCCAGTTCGAGTGGGCGGATCACGCGGGGGCGGGGACCGGTGTGTCGGCCGTGCCGGACGCGGGCTCCGCGCAGGGCTGACCGGCCGGGACGTGCGGGGCCCGCTCGCCGGCGGGGCGCTGCTCCTCCGTCGCCTCGGCCGGACCCGCAGCGGGCTCGCCGGACGCGTCCGGTGCAACGGCGGTGGCCGGTTGCCGCAGCGCGAGGAAGGCCGCCACCGGGGACACCGCGGCGATCATCCCGCACAGCAGCCAGGTCCGTTGCACGCCCAGCACCAGCGACAGCGAGCTGAACAGGGCGATGGACAGCGGGGCGGTGCCGATGCCGGCGAGCGAGAGGGTCGACATCGCCGCACCCATCCGGTCCCGCGGAGCCGCCTCCTGATACACCGTCACAATCGCGGGACCGTTCAGCCCGGACAGCAGGCCGACAGCGGTGGCCACCGCCGTGAGCGACAGCGGCGAGGCCATCAGCGCCATCACCGTGATCCCCACGGCCAGCCCCGCCCCGGTCACGACCAGGCGTACGAACACCGGGATGCGGTGGGCGAAGGCCGCCCCGAGCGCACTGGACGCGAGCGCCCCGACGCTGAACGCCGCAAGCACCATGGCCACCGCGCCCACCCCCCAGCCGCGCTGGTGGACGAGCAGCGGCAGGGCCACCTCGGCGGGCCAGCTGAACGCCATGTCCAGGCAGAGGCAGGCGACGAACATCCAGCGCAGTCGCGGATGCCGGGCGAGCAGACGGAATCCGTCGCTGGACCGTCGCAGCAGGGACGGGCCGCCCTTCTGCCGCGGGGGCCGGGTGAAGCCGTGGGTCACGTACAGCAGGCAGCCGAGCCAGACGGCGCCGGTGACCGCGGCCGCCGCGAACGCCACCCACAGCTCGCCGACGGTGATCAGCCAGGCGCCGGCCGGGGTGCCGAGGATCGGGGCGACCCTGAGCACCGTCGCGTAGGCCGAGTTGGCGCGCGCCAGCTGGTCACCGCTCGCGAACCGTGGCAGCAGCACCCCGGAGGCCGGGCCGGCCAGCCCGAGCAGCACGCCCTCGACCAGGGCGATCAGTACCAGTGGCCACAGTTCGCGGGTGGTTGCGGTGACCACCGCGCCGGCCGCGAGCAGGGCAGCGCGGGCGCTGGTGGTGCGGAGCAGGACGAAGCGTGGTCCGAGGGTGTCGGCGACGGCCCCGCCGAAGACGAGCACGAGGGCGCGCGGCACGGTCGCCGCCAGCATCAGAAGGGTGACCGCCTTGGTCCCGCCGATCTGTACGGCGGTCCAGTTCATCGCGATCAGAAGGCCGAAGCTGCCCAACTGGACCGCAGCCTGGCCACCGACGAGCGCGCCGACCCGGCCCCAGGGAACGGGGGTGGGTTCCTGCTCGGCGGAGGGGGGCGCGGGTGAGGTCGCGGTCATCGGGACTTCCTTCGGATATCGGGCGACGTGGTCGGTGCGGCGGTGGGCGAGGTGATGGGTGTGGCGGCGGGCCCGGTGGCCGGCGGGGTGACCGGTCCGGTGGCGGACGCGGTGGCCGTTCCGGTGGCGGGCGTCCTGGGGAAGGCGGTGCTGACGGCGTGTACGCCGGCCCGCTCGGCGGCGCGGGCCAGCGCGGCCGGGCCTGCCGGTGTGCCGAGGACCTGGACCGCCAAGCGGCCGCCGACATGGGACCGGCCGGTACGGGCGAGCCGCCGGGCGGCGCCCTGCGCGGCGGCACGCGCCGCGACGGCCGGGGCTCCAGGGGCGACGGTGACACCGGGGAGGCAGCCGTCCGGCAGGAACCGGGCCCGCACCGCGAAGCCGGGCCCCGGGCGGCCGGGCGGTGGCCGCCGGTCCGGCGACCGGCCCGGTGGCACGGCCGCCACCCGGCTCGCACCGGAACCGGGCGCCGCCGAGCGCCCCGGTGGTCTCACGCGGATTCTCCCCGGGCGGGCGCCGGAAGCCGCCGCGGCCCGGCGGGCCGGCCGGGCGCTCGCCCGGGCCCGGACCGGGGCAGGCCCGGCGGCGGGGGGTTCTCGCCTTCCGACGCCGGGGCGCCCGCGCGGCCGGTTCATGGCCGGGGCCCGGCAGGCACCGCGGTGGGCGCCGCCCTGGCGAGGGGCGCCGCAGGCCAGAGGTCGGCCCTGCTCAGGGCCGACGGCCGGTACTGCCCCAGGGCGCTGACCAGCAACCGCAGTTCCAGCGCGAGAGCCTGCGTCAGCCGCTCCAGGCCGTGCTCCGGATCCTCGTCAACCGCCAGCAGGGCGGCCCGGCCGAGACCGACCGCGGTGGCGCCCAGCGCGAGCGCGCGCACCGCCCGGCCGCCTTCCCACATGCGGCCGGAGGCCAGCAGGGTCGCGCCCTCGGGGCGGTCGATCAGACCGAGGCAGGCGGCCAGCGGCAGTCCGACACCGTCGAGGAACACCCGTGGCGCCCAGCCGGTGCCGCCTTCGGCGCCGTCGACGGTGACCGCGTCCGCCCCGGCCGCCCACGCCGTCGCGGTGGCGGCGCCGATGTCGCGGCCCGGGTGGAACTTCACCCACGTACGGGCGAGCGGGAAGTTGTTCCGCATGAACCGCAGTTGCTGGCGGACGATCTCCTCGGTGAACGTGCCCGGCGTCGCGCAGCGCAGCCGTACGCCGTCCGGACCGAGCTCCTCGCCGAGCGTGAACTGTCCCGCCCCGGCCAATCGTTCGGCTTCGGCCGGAGCGACCACGGTCATGCCGCCCAGGCCCGGTTTGGCGCCCTGGCCGACCTTCAGCTCGAAGCCGAGCCGGCCCGAGTCCCGCAGGGTGCGCGACGCCGGGTCGCTGTACAGGAGGTTCCACACCTCGGAGTCGGCGTCCTCGGTGGACTGCTGCACCACCACTCCGCCGACGCCCTCGTCCGCCGCCTCGGTGTACGCCTCGACGCGGGCAAGCAGCACCGAGCGGTAGCCGTGCACCGGAACCATGTTCTCGCCGACGACCATCGGGACGCCCAGCCGGCCCGCCTGACGGGCCGCCGCCACCGCCAGGTCGCCGCTGCCGGCCCGCGTGGACCCGAAGGCGGACAGATACAGCGGCAGCGCCGAGTCGAACCCGCCGATCGCCGTGCGCAGGTCCACGTCGCCGTGGCCGGGTTCCCTGCCGAGTTCGATCAGCTGCTCCAGCCGTCGTGGCATGAACACCGGCGGCACCAGGCGCAACGCGTCCAGTTCGTCGGGAACGGCCGTCGCGCCGCCCGCGGGAGCGGCCCCGGTGGGGGCGGTGCCGACCTGGCCGGCGCCGAACAGCCTGCTGCCGTACTCACCGGCCGGCGGGAAGACCTCCGCCGCGCCACGCCGGGCCCGGGCCCGTACCCGCTCCTCCGGGAAGCCGCCCGCCGTCAGGGACGTCGCGTTCACGGTGCGATCACCCCCGGCAGCTTCGGGTAGGCGCTGACCTGCCACAGTGCGTCGAGCCCGGTCAGGAAGCGGACCAGACGCTGCAGGCCCATGCCGAAGCCGGCGCTGGGAGAGAGCCCTTCGCGTGCCAGCTCCAGGTACCAGGCGTACTTCGCCGGGTTCTCGCCGCTCTCCCGCATGCGGGTGACGATCGTGGCGTAGTCGGCCTCCCGCTCGCTGCCGCTGACCAGTTCGCCGTAGCCGCCGTGCGCGATCAGGTCGAAGTTGCGCAGGACGCCCGGCCGTGCCGGGTCCTCCCGGTCGTAGAAGCCGCGCGAGCCCTTGGGGTAGTCGTTGACGAAGAAGGGGCAGCCGGCGTCCTGGGACAGGATCCGCTCGGCCTCCCAGTCGATCTCCGCGTCCGGGCTCTGCACGTGCCCGAGCGCGGCCAGCCGGGCGACCGCCTCCCCGTGCGTGCACGCCTCGAACTTCCCGGCCCGCAGTTCGGCGAACTCGCTTTCACTGCGGCCGAGTTCGAGCAGTACGTCGGGCACGGCCGTCCACACGTGCTCCACCACCCGGGTCAGCAGCCCGGCTGCCGTCTCCTGCGCCTCCTCCCGGCTCGCGCCGGCCATCTCCACGTCGATCTGGTGGAACTCCACCAGGTGCCGGCCGGTGCCGGCGGTCTCGGGTGGCTCCACGCGGACGTTCGGGGCGATGTAGAACAGCCTGGGGAAGCCCTTCAACGACGCCTGCTTGTAAAGGATCGCGCTGGTCATCAGCTTGTACGGCCGCCCGTAGTAGTCCACGTCGAGGGCCTTCGCGCCCCGGCCGCCCGGATCGGTGACCGGGCCCACCAGCGGGGGCAGCAGCTCGGTGAAGCCCTCGCCGCGCAGGAACTCCCGCGTGGCGTACAGCGCTTCCTGCTGGACCAGCATCGCGGCCCGCAGGCGCGGCGACGCCAGGTGCTCGCCGAGGGGGGGAGGAGTGGGCGTGGGGGTGTGGGTGCGTTCCATGTCGGTCGACTCCAGACGGTCGGGAAGGGAAGGTCAGGGGGTGACGGGGCTGTCGTAGCGGGCCGCGACGCCGTGCAGCGCGGCCAGCAGCCCGTCGGAGGTCAGTGGGGCGCGGGCGCCGCCCGGCGCCAGGTACGGGGCGACCGGCATCGCCCCGGTCTCCGCCCAGCGCAGCCGGCCGCCGGGATCGACGAAGCTGCGGGAGCGGCCCGCGTTGTCGGGGTGCAGGCAGTACGGCACGTCCAGCACGCCCCGCGCGAAGGCGGTGCGCAGGGCCCGCCCGAGGTCGGTGCCCAGCTCCAGCACGGCCTCGACGAAGGCCCGCGCCTCGCGGTACACCTCGCTGTCGGCCGTTCCGGCCGGGCCCGGCTGCCCGCCGGCGGGCCACGGCTCCGGGAGCGGCCGGCGGGCGGCCAGTTCCGCGCTCGCCGCCGCGGTCCGCAGGGCGCGCACGTTCTCCCGTACGGTCGGGATGCGGTGCGCCTCGGCCGCCGTCTTCACGATCAGCCGCTGCGCCCCGGCGTGCACCGCGAGCCGGGCGGAGTCCTCCAGCAGCCGGGTCGCGCCGCGCTCGGTCCGGGGGAACACCCCCATGTACGTGTAGAGCACGACGTGCCGGTCGGTGTCCGCGGGCAGGAACTCGCCGGCCAGCCGGTGCAGGGCCCGTACGGCCTCGGCGTCCTGCGCGAAGTCGGTCTGCTGGGCGTAGCTCAGGGAGACGCTGCGGATGCCGTGCCGGGTGAAGAACAGCCCCTCCAGCAGGCTGAGCGCCACCAGCAGGCCCGGCGGGCAGAGCTGGCCGAGCATGCAGCCGCCGAAGCTCTCCACGTGCGGCGTCCGGGGAGCGGGTGCCAGCGTCGCGAGGAGTTCACAGGCCCGCGCCCAGTTGGCGACCGACTCCGCGAGCGGGGTGCGGCCGTAGGGCAGGCAGTACGAGACGGGTCCGCCCTCGGTGGCGTCGAGGCCGGCCGCGGCGAGGGCCCGGACGATGGCTTCGGGCCGGGACGAGCCGTGCCGTACCTGCACGGGGAAACCGGGGCCGAGGATGCCGTCGAGCATGGCGCGGGTGTGCTCGGCGGGGTGGGCGGCGATGGGATACCCGTTGAGCGCACTGCCTTCCGCGAGGGCCGCCCGGGCCGCCGCGTGGTCGCCCACCCGGGTGTAACTGTCGATCGTGAGGGTGCCGACCGTGGCCGCCGCGGCGCCCCGGGTGCCGGCCAGGCCCGCGCGCATGCGCTTCGGGTCGGCGAAGCCCATTCGGGGCTGGACCACGAGCCGGCCGGCCGCCGCGGCCCGTGCGACGAACCCGCCGAACGAGACCGGCCCCGGCCGGTGCGGCCCGGCGGACCGGTGACCGGGGCGTAACTGGTCGTTCCGGCGGTCCGCCGGGGCGGCGAGGAGCGCGCCGGCCGGGCTCATGCCACGGCCCAGGCTGCCGTCGCCGGCGCGGCGGCGAGCGCGTCCGTGAACGCGCGCAGGGCCTCGACGTCGCCGTCGTCGAAGACGGCGTCGCAGCCCGCCTCCAGGAGCAGGGCCCGCCGGGCCCGGTCGGCCCCGCCGGCGACGCCGAGCTTGCCTCCGACGACCACCGGGACCTGAACTCCGGTGGACCGCAGGGCGCGTACGGCGGACAGGCCGTCGCGGTAGCCGTGGCCGTTGACGCTGCTGATGACGACCAGCTCGGGCCGGGGCTCCGCACAGGCCGCCACGAGCAGGTCGTCGGGAACGCACGGGCCCAGGCCGGTCACCCGGTGCCCCTGCTCCTCCATGAACAGCTGGAGGTAGACGAGATTCCAGGTGTGGGAATCCGATGCCGTACCGGCCAGCAGTATCTTCAAACTCCGTCGTCGCATGCCTGAAATATTAGGAACGGTGAAAGGAGGGAAGGGGAAGTTGCGGCGGCAGAAGCGGCGGAATCAACCCATGGCGAAGGTCGCCCCCGTACGAAATTCCGGAAAACGCCGAGCCGCGGTCCGGAATTCTCCGGACCGCGGCTCTCGGTATTCAGGAAATGTGCCCCCGGCGTGGGGTGCGGGGCTCAGGCGTACTGGGCGAGCAGGCTCTTCGGCCGGATGTCGGTCCAGTTCTCCTCGACGTACGCCAGCGCCCCGTCCCTCGGGCCGGCCCCCCACACGCTGTCCCAGCCTGCGGGAATGTCGCTGAAAGCGGGCCACAGGGCGTGCTGGCCCTCGGCGTTGACCACCACGTGGAAGGTGCCCTCGGTGTCGTCGAAGGGGTTCGTCATGACAGACTCCTCAATTTCTCGGAAAGGATACGGCCGATCAGTGCAAGGGGTTCGGGTTCGCCCATCCTGGTATGGATGACTCCGACGGTGTGCTTTTCAATCGTTCCTTCCACATGGGGGATCCAGGATTCGGAAAGCGTGTTCTCCGGGGCGCCTTCTCCCTGAGCCGCGAAGAACAGCATGTCCGTCTTCACCGGCCGTGGCGCATAGAGGTTCATGATTTCCGCGTGATCGATGGAGGCGCCGATCACCGAGCGGATCTCGCCGTCGGAGAAACCACCCAGCACCGGGTCGGTCTCCCGGACGAGGCCGATGAGGGCCGCCACGTCGAAGGGGGCGTGCTCGGGGTCGTCCGTGGCGTCGCCGACCAGCATCTCCCGCTTCTGCGCGGGCGTCATGCGGCGGCGCTCCGGCTCCGTGGGCAGCAGGTGCACGTCCATCATCGCCAGCAGCTCGGTCCGCTCGCCGAGTTCGGCCAGCCGCACCGCCAGAGCGTGCGCGACGGTTCCGCCGAACGACCAGCCGAGGAAGCGGTACGGGCCGTGCGGCTGCACCCGCCGGATGTGCTCCAGGTAGTCCTCGGCCATTTCCTCGACCGTGCGCGGACTGTGGCCGAGCTCCGAGAGGGCCCGCGCCTGGATGGCGTACAGCGGCTGGTCGGGGCCCAGGTGCCGGGCCAGTCCGACGTACGACCAGCCCACACCCGTACCGGGATGGACGGCGAACAGCGGGCGCCGCGTGCCGCCCGGCTGGAGCGGCAGCAGCACCCCCATCGGATCGAAGCCCGACGGCTCGTCCGCGAGCAGCCCGGCCACCGTCGGCGTGCGGAACAGGTCCCGTACGCCCCGCTCCAGGCCCAGCGCGGTGCGCATCCGGCTCACCAGCCGCACCCCGAGGAGCGAGTGCCCGCCCAGGGTGAAGAAGTTGTCGTCGATGCCCACGCCGCGCACCCCGAGGATCTCCTCGAACAGCCCGCACAGCACCTCTTCGCGCGGGGTCCGGGGCGGGCGCCCGGACGGGGCCGCCGCCGGTGCGGGAGCCGGCAGCGCCCTGCGGTCCGGTTTGCCGTTCACGGTCAGCGGGATGTCGTCCAGCAGGACCGCCGCCGAGGGCACCATGTGCTCGGGGAGCTCGCCGCCCGCCCAGCGCAGCAGTTCCTCCCCGGTCAGGGAGTGGCCGGCGCGCGGGACCGCGTACGCCACCAGGCGCTTCCCGCCCGGCCCTTCGTCGAAGACGACGACCGCGACCCGCCCGACGCCCGGGTGCCGGGCCAGCGTCTCCTCGATCTCGCCCGGTTCGATCCGGAAGCCCCGCAGCTTGATCTGGCCGTCCGCGCGCCCCACGAAGCGCAGTTCGCCGTCGGCCGTCCAGTGCACCAGGTCGCCGGTGCGGTACATGCGGCTGCCGTCGGCGGCGAACGGGTCGGCGACGAACCGCTCGGCCGTCAGCCCCGGCCGGCCCAGGTACCCGCGGGCCACCTGCGTGCCGGCCAGGTACATCTCCCCGGCCACTCCCACCGGAACCGGCCGCAGCAGCTCGTCGAGCACGTGCACCCGGGTGTTGTCCAGCACGGCGCCCAGGAACACGCCGGGCAGGGTGCGGCAGCCGGTGTCCAGGCGCTGGTGGTGCGAGGCGAACGTGGTCTCCGTCGGACCGTAGCTGTGCACCAGCACCGTGTCCGGGCAGTGGTCCAGAACCCTCTGGAGCGCGGCGGGGGAGGCCACGTCACCGCCCGTCCACACCTCGTCCAGCAGCTTCAGCGTGTCGAGCCCCTCGTCGGCCATGATGTGGAACAGGCCCATGGTGAAGTAGGCGGCGGTCACCCCGTGGGCGCGGATCGCGTGGTCCAGCTCGGCCAGGTCCGTGCCCGAACCGGGAGCGAAGACCAGCTCGCCGCCGTTCAGCAGCGGCACCCACAGCTCGTACGTGGACGCGTCGAAGCCGATGGCCGAGTGCACCAGCATGCGGCGGTGGTTGCGGTGGTTCCAGCAGCGGTCGGTGACCAGCTCCACCACGTTGCGGTGGGTCACCCCGACACCCTTCGGCCGGCCCGTCGAGCCCGAGGTGAACATCACGTACATCAGCGCGTCCTCGCCGACCGGCACCCTCGGGTCGGTGCGCGGGCAGCCCGGCACCGGTGTGTCCGCCGACAGCACCCGTACACCCGCCGCGAGTTGGCGGGCCACCGGGGCCGCGTCCGCGTACGCCTCCTGGGTGACGAGCACCCGCGCCCCCGTGTCCTCCATGATCATGGCGATCCTGGCGTCGGGCAGGCGGGGATCCAGCGGGACGTACGCCGCCCCGCACTTCAGGGCGGCCAGCGCCGCCACGAGCAGGTGCGGAGTGCGGTCCAGCAGCAGCCCGACCGCGCCGTGCGGGCGCGCCCCGGCCTCGATCAGCCGGTGCGCCAGCGCGTTGGCCCGCGCGTTCAGGGCGGCGAAGGTCAGCGTCTCCTCCTCGTACCGGACCGCCACCGCGTGCGGGGTGCGGCGTACCTGCTCCTCGAACCGCTCGTGCACCAGGCCGGGCAGCGAACGGGGGGCCGCCGTGGCGTTGTAGCGCACCAGGATCCGTTCGGCCTCCTCCGGCGACAGCAGCGGCACGTCGCCGATCCGGGTTCCCGGGTCGGCGGCTGCCACCCGCAGCAGCCGTGCCACGTGCGCCGCCAACTGGGCGGCGGTGCCGGCGTCGTAAAGGTCCAGGGCGTACTCCAGCACCCCGGTCAGACCGGCCGGGGCCCCTGAGGCGTCCCGCGTCTCCCGCAGCGCCAGCGTCAGGTCGAACTTGGTGAACCCCGACTCTGCGGCCAGCGGCGTGCCGGCCAGCGGGGAGTCGCCGTCGGCGGCCCGCTCCGCCGGGTGCACCTGCACCATCACCTGCACCAGCGGGTGGTGGGCGGTGGACCGCACCGGGTTCAGCTCCTCCACCACCAGGTCGAAGGGGAGCTGCTGGTGGGCGAACGCCGCGAGATCGGTCTCCCTGACGCGCTCCAGCAGCTCGGCGAAGGACGGGTTCCCCGAAGTGTCGGTGCGCAGGACCAGTGTGTTGACGAAGAACCCGACCAGTTCGTCCAGTGCCTGGTCGTCACGGCCCGCGACCACCGTGCCCAGCGGCAGGTCCGTGCCCGCCCCGTGCCGTGTCAGCACGGCGGCGAGAGCGGCCTGCACCACCATCAGCAGGGTCGCCCCGTGCTCCAGGGCCAGCGCCTCCAGCCGGGCGTGGGTGTCCGCGTCCACGCCGGTGACCGGCGTCGCCGCGCCCCGGTGCGAGGCGTCGGCCGGCCGGGTCCGTGCGGGCGTCAGGTCCAGCACGGGCGGGGCGCCGGCCAGGCGGTCCCGCCAATACGCGGTCTGTTCGGCGGCCGCGGGGCCCGCCAGCATCCGCTGCTCCCACAGGGTGTAGTCCGCGTACTGCACCGGCAGTGGCTCCCGGCCGGGCGCGGCGCCGCCGAGGCGGGCGGTGTACGCGGCGGCGAGATCCGCCAGCAGCGGTCCCGCCGACCAGCCGTCGGCCGCGATGTGATGCACCAGCAGCACCAGCGTCTGGCCCCCCGCCCCGGGCTCCGGCGCACCGGCGCGCCCCGGCTCGGCCGCGCTCTCGATCAGCCAGGCCCGGAACGGAATCTCACCGGCCAGGTCGAACACGTGACCCGCCGCCGCGTCCACGGCTTCGGCGACGCCCTCCGGCCCGGTCCGTACGACCTCCAGCACCGGCCGGACGCCCTGCCGCACCTCCTGGTACGGCCGGCCGTCGTCCGCCGGGTACACGGTCCGCAGCACCTCGTGCCGTTCCGCCGTGTCGGCGAGCGCGTCGGCCAGCACGGCCGGATCCAGCGGCCGGTCCGGCCGCAGCACGAACGGGATGTTGTACGAACGGCCCGGCCCCTCCAGCTGGTCGACGAACCACAGCCGGCGCTGCGCGTACGACAGGGGCAGCCGCTCCGGCCGTTCGGCGGGCGGTACCGCGGCCAGCGCCGGCCGGTCCCCGGCCGGCGCGCTCGCGCCTCCCGTGTCCTTGCCCGCGGCGGCGATCCGGCCCGCGAGCCCGGCCGGGGTGGGCGCGAGGAACAGGTCCCGCAGCCGCAGGTCCACGCCGAGCGCGGCCCGCACCCGGTTCATCAGCCGTACGCCCGCCATCGAATGACCGCCGACGGCGAAGAAGTTGTCGTCCGGGCCGACCTGGTCCCGGCCGGTGATCTCGGCGAAGACACCGCACAGCGCCGCGACGGTCCCCGCGTCGGGCCCGTCGCCGCCCGCGACCGGCGCGCTCTCCTCGCGGGAGACCGAGGTACGGGACGGCCGGGCGTCCAGCGCGGCCCGTTCGGCCGCCGACAGCAGCGGGGCGGAGCGCACGGGGGTGCCGCCGCCCTCGGCGAACCGGGTCAGGGCCCGTACGTACACGTCGAGCAGCAGACCGGCCGTGGACTCGTCGAACAGGTCCTCGGCGTACGTCCACCACAGCTCCAGACCGCCGTGCCCGGGACGGGCCACGCACGTGACGGCGAGGTCGAACTTGGCCACGTCGAGGCCCGTCTCCTCGAACCGGCCGCCGAGCGCGGCACCGACGCGCACCGCCAGGGGATCCGCCCCCGCCTCCTGCTCCTGCACGGCCAACGTCACCTGGAACAGCGGGTTCGCGCCGGGCGCGCGGCGCGGGTTGAGGAGCTCCACCAGCCGGTCGAAGGGAAGCTCCTGATGGGCGTACGCGCCCAGTGCGGCGTCCCGGGCGCGGGCCACCAGCTCCGCCGGCCCCGCGTCGCCGGACACGTCGGTGCGCAGCACCAGGGAGTTGACGAAGAAGCCGACCAGGTCGTCCAGGGCCTCGTCGGAGCGTCCGGCCACCGGGGTGCCGATCGCCACGTCGGGGCCGCCGCCGCAGGCGTCCAGCGCGGTGGCGAGCGCCGCCTGCGCCACCATCAGCAGGCTGGCGTCCGACGCCCCGGCCAGCGCCGCCAGCCGCGCGTGGGTCTCGCCGTCCACCTCGGCGGTGAGCGTGCCGGCCCGGCCGCCGGGCGTGGCCGGGCGGGGCCGGTCGGCGGGCAGGTCGAGGAGCGGCGGCAGCCCGGCGAGTGCGTCCCGCCAGTACGCGGCCAGGGCGGTGTCGTTCTCCAGCAGCTCCTGCTGCCAGAGGGTGTAGTCGGCGTACTGCACCGGCAGCGGCTCCCAGCCGGGTCCGTGCCCGGCGAGGCGCGCGTCGTAGGCGGCGCCCAGGTCCCGCAGCAGCGGCCCTACCGACCAGCCGTCGGTGGCGATGTGGTGGGTGAGCAGGACCAGCACACCGCCACTGCCGTCGTCCGGCACGAACAGGGCGGCGCGGATCGGCAGTTCCGCCTCCAGGTCGAAGGTGCCGGCGGTGAAGCGGGCGACCTCGGCGGCCAGCGCCGCCTCCGGGCAGGAACGTACGGTGAGCGCGGGGCGCGGGTGGTCCAGCACGTGCTGGCGGGGCTCGCCGGCGTCGTCCGCCGGGTACAGGGTGCGCAGCACCTCATGGCGCTCCACCACGTCCGCCAGGGCCGCGTCCAGGGTCTCCCGGTCGGGCACGGAGTCCAGGCGGACCACCACCGGCAGGTTGTACGTCGGTGCCGGGCCCTCCAGGCGGTGCAGGAACCACAGCCGGCGCTGGGCGAAGGACAGCGGCACCCGGTCCCCGGGCGTGCCGGCCGCCCCGAGGTCGACCGTGGCCCCGGCGGACAGGGCCGGCAGCAGCTCCTCCCTCAGCTCCCTCAGCTCCGGCGCGCCCAGAGCCTCCGCCGAGCCCGTGCGCAGGGCCGCCAGAAGGGCGACGGCCCGGCCGATCCCGGACGTGCCGCCCGCCTGCGCCGTCCCGGCTTCGCCGTCGTCCGCCGTCCCGGCCGCGCCCGGCGCCTCGTCGGCGCGCAGGGCCACCGCGAGGGCCAGCTGCCCGTACGTCGTCCGGCGCTCACCGTGCACCAGCGCGACCCGCTCCGGACCGGTGGCGACCTGTAGGTCGAACCGGCTCAGGGGGCCCGGCTCCTGGGCGGCAGAGGCGGGGGGAGCGGTCGAGGGCATCGCGGGGCCTCCAGTGAGGAAGGGGGGACGGGGATCGGGACCTCCTCCCGACTCCGCGCCACCACGCTACGAGCGCCGGGGCGACCGGGCGGGCAGTCCTCGCGGCAGCTCGGACCGCTGCGGCTGCCGCCTCGAACTGCCCCTGCCGCCCGGCGCGTCAGGCTTCCGCACACGCGCAAGTAGGTGACGGTGCAAGCGAGTTCCGGCACGGTCCGCCGAGTCCGGGCGGTCCGGCTCAGGCATCGTTTGCATCGGTGAATGCAAGCGAAGGTGGGGAAGGGGGTGGTTTGCGCTGGTCAGGCGAGCGGAACGCCCAGAATCGCCGTATATGCCAATGCAATGTCATGACAAGAGGCATAATGGTATGAGAAGTCGTAAAGCTCTGCGGACCGGTGCTGGAGGCGGCGCGCATGACAGATCCCCACGGCTTCCTCAAGATTCCGCGCAGGTCGAGCGGGGGACGCCCCGTGGGGGAACGACTCGGCGACTGGAACGAGGTTCACGCGGGACAGCCCTTGCTTCCCCTGGTGTCCGAGCAGGCGCGGCGCTGCATGGACTGCGGCGTGCCCTTCTGCCACAGCGGATGCCCGCTGGGCAACCTCATCCCGGAGTGGAACGCGTACGCCGCGCACGGTGACTGGCACGCGGCGGCCGAGCGGCTGCAAGCGACCAACAACTTCCCCGAGTTCACCGGGCGGCTGTGCCCCGCACCGTGCGAGGACGCCTGCGTACTGGCCGTCAACGCCGATCCGGTCGCGATCAAGAACGTCGAACAGGCCATCGCCGACCGTGCCTGGGAGGAGGGGGACGTGCCACCCCGGCCACCGGAGCGGCTGAGTGGCAAGACCGTCGCCGTCATAGGTTCGGGGCCGGCCGGTCTCGCGGCGGCGCAGCAGCTCACCCGGGCCGGCCACACCGTAGCCGTGTACGAGCGCGCCGACCGCATCGGTGGGTTGCTGCGTTACGGCATTCCCGAGTTCAAGATGGAGAAGCGGCACCTGGACCGCCGTATCGAGCAGATGCGGGCGGAGGGCACGAGCTTCCGCACCGACGTACGGGTCGGCATCGACCTCGACGCCGCCGAGCTGCGCAGGGACCATGACGCGGTGATCGTCGCGGTCGGCGCCACGCAGCGGCGGGAACTCCCTGTTCCAGGTCGTGAACTGGACGGCGTCCATCAGGCGATGGACTACCTGACCCTCTCCAACAGGACCAGGGAGGGCGACCGTCCCCCGTCGCCCCTCACCGCCGAGGGCAAGCACGTGGTGATCGTCGGCGGCGGCGACACGGCGTCGGACTGCCTCGGCACCGCGCTGCGTCAGGGCGCGGCCTCCGTGACACAACTGGACATCAACCCCGTGCCGGACGAGACGCGGACCGAGGCCGAGCCGTGGCCCGTCTACCCGAAGGTCTACCGGATCTCCCACGCCCACCACGAGGCACGTGAACGCCACGGCACGGATCCGAGGGTCTTCTCCACGTCCACCTTCCGCTTCGAGGGGGAACCGGCGGGCGAGGGGGCGCCGGCGGGCCATCTGCGCGCGGTGCACCTGACGGAGGTGGAACCGGCGTCCAGACGGCCGTTGCCGGGCACCGAGCGCACGATCCCGGCCGACCTGGCGCTGCTCGCCCTCGGGTTCTCCGGCCCCGAGCGCGGCAGCGGCCTCCTCGAGCAGCTCGGGCTCGTCCTGGACGGCCGGGGGAACTTCGCCCGCGACACCGCCTTCGCCGCCGCGTCGGCGGAGGGGCGGGAGCGCACCGGGCGTACCGGCACGGAGGGCCTCTTCGTCGCGGGCGACGCGGGACGCGGCCAGTCACTGGTGGTGTGGGCCATCGCCGAGGGGCGGGGCGCGGCGGCGGCCACCGACCGCTACCTGACCGGCTCCACGGCGCTCCCGGCGCCGGTGTCCCCGGCGGACCGGCCCATGACGGCGTGAATTCCCTGTGACCATTCGTCAACTCTCCGTGTTCACAGCGCTCGACGGGAAATCGGCGTGGGTGGCGTTCCGGCCCGCGACGACGGAGACTGGAAACCAATGAAGCGAGACCGAAGAAGTTCTCCGCAGGGGTTGGCATGGAAGAAGAATCTGTTGAGGTTCTGACGCCCGCGCCGGATGATTCCGAGGTCACCGGGCGCGCGTACGCCGGCCCGGTGACCGACACCGAAAGAGACCTGGCCGAAGTGATGGCCGATGTCGTGCATGTGGAAAGAGTGCCGGTCGACAGCCACTTCTTCGACGATCTGGGCGCGAATTCCCTCGTGATGGCCCACTTCTGTGCGCGGGTCAGGAAGCGCGAAGACCTTCCGTCGGTCTCGATGAAGGACATCTACCGGTACCCGACCATCCGAAGTCTCGCCGTGGGGCTGGGAGAGGCCGCTCCCGCCCCCGCACAGGCGCCCGCTCCCGGCCAGGACCGGGTGGTGGAACCGGCGAGCACGCTGCGGTACGTCCTGTGCGGAACGGGACAGTTGCTGCTGTTCCTCGCCTACACTTCCCTGGCCGGAATCGCCACCGCCCGGGGTTATGTATGGGTCGCCGACGGCTCAGGGGCGCTCGGTACGTACCTGCGCTCGGTCGTCTTCGGCGGTATCGCCTTCGTCGGCCTGTGCGCCTTCCCCGTCGCCGCCAAATGGATCCTCGTCGGACGGTGGAAGGCCGGTGAGTTCCCCGTGTGGGGAATCACGTACCTGCGCTTCTGGACAGTCAGGGTCCTGCTCCACGCCAACCCGATGATCCTCTTCGTCGGCAATCCCCTGTACGTGCTCTACCTGCGGACACTCGGCGCCCGGATCGGCGCGCACGTCACGATCCTCTCCAAGACGGTTCCCGTCTGCACCGACCTGCTCAGGATCGGATCCGGCACGGTGGTGCGCAAGGACGCGTACTTCCTCTGCTACCGGGCGCATGCCGGACGCATCGAGACCGGCGAGATCACCCTGGGCCGGGACGTGTTCGTGGGCGAGAAGACCGTCCTCGACATCGGCACCGCCATGGGGGACGGCGCACAACTGGGTCACACCTCGGCGCTGTACCGGGGCCAGCGGGTCCCGGACGGCGAGCGCTGGCACGGATCGCCCGCGCAACGCACCGGAGTCGACTACGTGCGGGTCGCTCCGGTGCGCTGCGGCACATCGCGCCGGGCCTGGTACGGCCTGCTCACCCTGGTCCAGCTGTTCCTGCTGTACATCCCCCTGACAGTCGGGGGCCTGTACATACTGCTGAACCAGATCCCGGCGCTGGGCGACACGCTGGCCCCCGGCACCGTGGGCTTCACGTCACCGGACCTCTACCTCGACGCGCTGATCGTCTCCCTCGCGCTGTTCTTCGGCCTGGTCGTCATCGGCCTCGCCGCCCTGCTCACCGTCCCGCGGCTGCTGAACCTGGTGATAAGACCCGACAAGGTCTATCCGCTGTACGGCCTCCACTACTCGGTGCACAGGACGATCACCCGCCTGACCAATGTGAAGTTCTTCCTCTGGCTCTTCGGCGACAGTTCCTACGTCGTCAACTATCTGCGGAGTCTCGGATACGACCTGTCGAGGGTCGAGCAGACCGGATCCAATTTCGGATCGGACGTACAGCACGAGACGCCCTATCTGACTTCCGTGGGCAGCGGAACGATGATTGCCGACGGGCTTTCCGTCATGAACGCCGAATTCTCCAGTACGTCGTTCCGTGTGTCGCGGACGTCGATCGGGCCGCACAACTTCCTGGGAAACCACATCGCCTATCCCGTGGGCGGCAGGACCGGCGACAACTGCCTCCTCGGAACAAAGGTGATGGTCCCTCTCGACGGCGAACTGAGAGAAGGGGTCGGACTGCTCGGATCCCCGTGCTTCGAGATCCCGCGCACGGTGGAACGCGATGCCCGGTTCGACCATCTGCGGACCGGAAGGAGACTGCGCCGAAATCTCAGAGCGAAGAACCGCTACAACCTCCGCACCATGGGCTGCTGCCTGTGCGTCCGGTGGCTCCACTTCTTCTTCCTCACGGTGCTCGCCCTCGCCGCCGTCGACCTGCACGGTGCACTGGGGCAACTGGTGATAGCCGCGTCGCTCATCCTCGGACTCCTGTCCACCGCGGCCTATTTCGTCCTGCTGGAACGCGGCTTCACCCGGTTCCGCCCGCTGCAACCCCGGTTGTGCTCCATCTACGACCCGTACTTCTGGTGGCACGAACGCCTGTGGAAGGTGCCCGACCACTACCTGAACCTCTTCAACGGCACGCCCCTCAAGAACCTGATCTGGCGGTCCCTCGGAGTCCGCATCGGCAGCAGGGTCTTCGACGACGGCTGCTATGTGACGGAGCGGACGCTCACCACCATCGGCGACGACTGCACGCTCAATGCCGGGAGCAAGATCCAGTGCCATTCGCAGGAGGACGGCACCTTCAAGTCCGACCGCACCTCGATCGGCGCCGGCTGCACGGTCGGTGTCGGTGCCCTCGTCCACTACGGCGTGACGATGGGCGAAGGCGCGGTGCTCGCCACCGACTCCTTCCTGATGAAGGGCGAGGACATGCCGCCGCACGCCCGGTGGGGTGGAAACCCCGCCGCGGAGTCGCGCGACGGCCACGACGAGCCCGCGACGCGGCAACGGTGAGGGGAGGGAGAACGGGCATGCGGACCGAGGCAGGACGGACGTTCTGGACCGGTGTGCTCACCGCCGGTGGCTCCACCGCGCTGCCGCGCTGGGTACCGAATCCTTTGCCGGGGACCGCCACCCACGAGGCCGCGGTCCCGGACGGCGTCGTGTCGGCGCTGCACCGGCTCGCCGAAGAGCTGGCGATGCCGTTCACTTCGGTGGTGCTCGCCGCGCACGGCAAGGTGCTCGCCGCACTGTCCGGCGACCCCGAGGCCGGCACGGGCTACCTCGCAGTCGAGGGCGGCCCGCCGCTGCCCTGCCGGCTGACGACCACACCGGAAACGTGGCGGGAACTGCTGGTGGGCACCCGCCGGGCCGAGGCGGACCTGCTGGCGCACAAGGACTTCCCGGTCGACGAGCTCAGGAACGAACTGCACCTGAGCGGGCCCACGACCGAGGCGGTGTTCGACCCGGCGGACGGTGACGCCGGCCTCCCCGCACACGCCGTCCTCGGGCTGGGAGTGTCGCGGGACGGCGGCGGTTGCTCCCTGCGGCTGCGCTACCGCCGCGACGCCCTGGACGCGGACGCGGCGGACAGGATCGCGGGGTACCACCTCACCGCGCTCGCGCTGATCGCGGCCGACCCCGACGCGGCGCACCGGCGGCAGAGCCTGCTGTCGGCGGAAGAGCTCCGGTTCCAGACCGAAGGGCTGGCCGGACCCCACCGGGAACTGCCCGACCGCCGGGTCCACGAGCTGTTCGAGGAGCGGGTACGGGCCCACCCCGACGCCGTCGCGGCCGTGTGCGGCCACCGGCAGTGGACGTACCGGGAGCTCAACGCACGCGCCAACCGGCTCGCACACGCCCTGCTGGCCCGCGGGTCGCCGCCCGAAGGCGTCGTCGCCGTGGTGACCGAGCGCGATCTGGACTGGACGGCCGCCGTCCTCGCCGTCTTCAAGGCCGGCGGGGTGTATCTGCCCATCGAGCCGCACTTCCCCGCCGAGCGCATCGCGGCCACCCTGTCCCGCGCCGGGTGCCGGCTCGTGCTGACCGAACGCGGCAGCACCGCCACGCTCGACCAGGCCCTCGGCTCGCTGTCCACCGGCTCCTCGCCCGGAGTGACGAAGCTCTACGTCGAAGACGCCTGCGCCGAGGACCACGCCGACACCGATCCCGGCGTCCGTGTGGCCCCCGACCAGCCGGCGTACGTCTACTTCACCTCCGGCTCCACCGGCGAGCCCAAGGGCGCGATGTGCGAACACGCCGGCCTGCTCAACCACCTCTACGCCAAGATCGACGACCTGGAGATCGGCGAGGGCCAGGTGGTCGCCCAGACCGCACCCCAGTGCTTCGACATATCGCTGTGGCAACTGGTCTCCGCGCTCGTGGTGGGAGGGCGGACCCTGCTGGTCGAGCAGGAGGTGATCCTCGACGTCCAGCGGTTCGTGGACCGGATCGTCGAGGGCCGGGTCACCGTCATGCAGCTCGTGCCGTCCTACCTCGACGTCGTGGTGTCCCTCCTGGAGCGAAGCCCTCGCGAACTGCCCGACCTGCGGTACGTGTCGGCCACCGGCGAGGCGCTGAAGAAGGAGCTCGCGCAGCGGTGGTTCGCGGCCGCGCCCGGCACCCGGCTGGTCAACGCGTACGGGCTGACCGAGACCTCGGACGACACCAACCACGAGGTCATGGACCGGGTTCCGGACACCGCACGGGTGCCGATCGGCCGGTGTGTCAACAACGTACGCGTCTACGTCGTGGACGAGCACCTGTCGCCGGTGCCGCTCGGAGCCCCCGGCGCGATCGTCTTCTCCGGCGTCTGCGTCGGCCGCGGCTACGTCAACGACCCCGAGCGCACCCGGCAGGCGTTCATGGCCGACCCGCACGCTCCGGGCCGGCGCCTGTTCCGGGGCGGCGACTACGGCCGCTGGCTGCCCGGCGGAACGCTCGACTTCCTCGGCCGCCGGGACAGCCAGGTCAAGATCCGCGGCTTCCGGATCGAGATCGGCGAGATCGAGAACACCCTGCTGAGGGTGCCCGGTGTCGGCGACGGCGCGGTGGTCGTCACCGAGCGCCCGGACCGCAGCAGGCAGCTGGTGGCCTTCTGCACCGGCCCGCGGCCGGTCGAAGCCGGCGTACTGCTGGACCGGCTGGGCGAGTCGCTGCCCGCGTACATGGTCCCGTCGGCCGTCCACTGGCGCGAGAGCCTCCCGCTGACCGCCAACGGCAAGACCGACCGGAAGGCCCTGACGGCGCTGGCCGGCGAACTCGACGCGGCCGGCGAGGAGCCCGGCGCCCCGACGGCGCCCGCCGAGCCGATGACGCCGGCCGAACGGCGACTGGCGGCCGCCTGGGCTACGGCCCTCAGCGTCCCGCAGCACCGGATCGGACGGCTGGACCACTTCTTCGACCGGGGCGGCACCTCGTTGTCGGCGGTCAGGCTGGCCGTCGCCCTGGACCGGGCGGTGTCCCTCAAGGACGTCGTACGTCACCCGGTGCTCGCCGACTTGGCCCGACTGCTCGACGGCGGCTCCGAACGGTCCGCCGGGCTGCTTCAGCCGCTGTCCGGACCGGACGGCGCCCGGGCCGGCGCCCTGGTGTGCTTCCCCCACGCCGCCGGCAGTGCGGTGAACTTCGAGCCGATGGCCAGGGCCCTTGAGGGCAGAGGCCCGGCGGTGTACGCCGTCGAGCCGCCGGGCCACGACGTGAGCGCCGAGCGGGGCCCGTTCGCGCCCCTGGAGCGCCTGGTGGAGGACGTCACCGCCGAGATCGTCCGACTGCGGCCGGCCCGGATCCTGCTGTGGGGACACTCCTCCGGTGCCGCACCGGCCCTGGAGACGGCGAGAAGGCTTGAGCAGCGCGGGCTGAACGTACAACGGGTCTTCCTCGCCGCACAGTTGCTCGGCGACGCCACCGGCCGGCGCGCGGCCGTGGCGGAGCTGACCGGCCGGAGCGACGGCCGGATCGCCGCCGAACTGGGCGCGGACGGCGACCACCCCGGGCTCGGCGGGCTCGACGCCGGGCAGGCCGAGCACGTCGCCGCCGCCTACCGGCACGACGTGGTGTCCGCCCACCGCTACCTCGCGCACGCCCTGGACAACCCGCCGCCCGTGAAGCTGTCCGCACCG
Source organism: Streptomyces sp. NPDC054887 (assembly GCF_053610585.1). Lineage (NCBI taxonomy): Bacteria > Bacillati > Actinomycetota > Actinomycetes > Kitasatosporales > Streptomycetaceae > Streptomyces > Streptomyces sp. NPDC054887. Next base: position 21,226 of record NZ_JBSGYQ010000072.1, read on the forward strand.
GTCACGGTGGTCGTGGCCGCCGACGATCCGGTCACCGCCGGCTTCCCCGAGCGCTACCGCGACTGGCGGCTGCTGGCCGACCACGTCGACCTGTACGAGCTCCCGGACGGCGGCCACCACTTCCCGCGCACCCGCCCGGCCGATACGGCGAAGGCCGTGCTGAGCGCCGCCGAACTGCCGGTGCCCCTGACGTGACCGACGTGACCGACCTGACCGACACGAGTCGAAAGGAGAACGAAATGGCGATCTCATTCCCGGCGTCTCCGCTCGAACTCGAGCTGACATCCGGCAAGCCCCCGGTGGTGCACACCGCGCCGGCCGGCGACCCCGCCGACTGGGCGGCCCAGCACCGGGAGGGGCTGCGGGCGCTGGCCGCCGAGCACGGCGCGGTCCTGGTACGCGGCCTCGGACCGCGCGATCCGGACGGCACCGGCACCGTCTTCCAGCGGCTGGCCACGGCCCTGATGGCCGAGAGGGAAGCCTTCGCGCCCCGGCGGACCTACGCTCCCGGCGTGTACTCCTCGGCCCAGTGGCCGCCGAACCAGCCGATGTGCATGCACCACGAACTGAGTTACGCCCTGGAGTTCCCCGGCCTGATGCTGTTCGCGTGCCTCCGCGCCGCCACCGACGGCGGGGCGACCGCGCTGGCCGACGCCTCCACCGTGCTTCAGGCGCTGCCCGCCGAACTCACCGAGCGGTTCGAGCGGGAGGGCTGGCTGCTCACCCGCAGCTACAACGACGACATCGGGGCGTCCGAGACCGAGGTGTTCGGCACGGACGACCGCGACGCGGTGGAGAGCTACTGCCGTGCCAACGGCATCGCGTACGCCCGGGACCCGGACGGGGTCCTGCGCACCAGGCAGCGCCGCAGCGCCGTGGTGCGTCACCCGGTCACCGGCGCACGCTGCTGGTTCAACCAGATCGCGTTCCTCAACGAGTGGACGCTGGCCCCCGAGGTGCGCGAGTACCTCGTGGACGTCTACGGCGCCGACGGCCTGCCGTTCAACACCCGGTTCGGCGGCGGCGATCCCATCGGAGAGGACGTCGTGCAACTGCTCAACAAGACCTACGAGGACAACACCGTACGTGAGGAGTGGCAGGCCGGCGACCTGATGATCGTCGACAACGTCCGCACCGCGCACAGCAGGGAGCCCTACGAGGGCCCGCGCGAAGTGCTCGTCGGGATGGCCGACCCGGTACGCCTGGCCGACTGCTCGCCGACCGTGGAGGTGACCACGCCATGACGACCAGGCGTTTCCCCGCGATGGAGTTCGCCGTGCGCGAGCCGGTCGCCGTGCCGGCGTTCGCCGTCGTCTCCGGCGCCCAGGTCGAGGGCGTGCTCCAGGGGCGCGAGAAGCAGATCGTGCAGCTCGTGGAGGCGACGTACCGGCTGCACGGCGCCGGCAACTCCGTGAACCCGCCCTCTTACTTCCTGAAGTTGCCCGACCGCCCGTCCTCCCGCATCATCGCGCTGCCCGCGTCGATCGGGGAGCCGGCGCGCGTGGACGGCCTCAAGTGGATCTCCAGCTTCCCGGAGAACGTGACGGCCGGCATCCCGAGGGCCTCGGCGGTGCTGATCCTGAACGACCATGCCACCGGCTACCCGTTCGCCTGCATGGAAGCCTCCATCATCAGTGCCACCAGAACGGCCTCGTCGGCGGCCCTGGCAGCGGAGTTGCTCAGCAACGGCCGGCCCCGTCCGACGCGCGTCGGGTTCGTCGGCGCGGGCCTGATCGCCCGCTACATCTACGACTTCCTCGCGGCCACCGGCTGGTCGTTCGACGAGGTCGGCGTGTACGACGTGTCCGCCGACAGCGCGGCCGGGCTGCGCTGCTACCTGGAGCAGTCGCGGACCACCGGACGGATCTCGGTGCACGACAGCGCCGAAGAGCTGATCCGCTACAGCGACCTGGTCGTCTTCGCCACCGTCGCCGCGCAGCCGCATGTCGGCGACCCGTCGTGGTTCGAGCACAACCCGCTGGTGCTGCACGTGTCGCTGCGCGACCTGGCCCCGGAGGTCATCCTCGCCTCGTGCAACATCGTGGACGACGTCGAGCACTGCCTGCGGGCCAACACCTCGCCGCACCTGGCCGAGCAGATCACGGGCAACCGGGACTTCCTGCACGGCACGCTGGCCGACGTGATGGACGGACGGGTGACGGTCGCGAGGGACCGGCCGGTGGTGTTCTCCCCCTTCGGCCTCGGGATCCTCGACCTCGCGGTGGGCAAGTACGTCTACGACGAAGTGGCCCGCTCCGGGGAACTGCACGTCGTCGACGACTTCTTCCACGAACTGCGGCGCTACGGATGAACGGCCGGGCGACGCCCCCGCCTCACCGCTCCGGCGCTCCGCGAGGAGTCCCGAACACCACTGTCTTTGGAAAGGAACGACGGCCATGGAGCCGCGGAACTGACCACCAGTAGCTATTCGAGAGTGCTCCTCCGCAGATCAGGAGGCCATCGTGCCAGTCATATCCGTTCCCTACGCCTTCAACGAGGAGGACCTCTACGTCGACCTCCGGCCGATCTTCGGGCGCGCGCTCTTCCTGAAGTGCGAGGGCTTCAACTTCGCCGGTTCGATCAAGCTGAAGACAGCGATCGAAATGGTCGACAGCGCCGAGCGGGACGGCGTACTGAGGCCCGATTCGGTCATCGTCGAATCATCGTCCGGAAACCTGGGCGTGGCGATGAGCGTGATCGCGGCGAGCAAGGGCTACCGCTTCCTGTGCGTGACGGATTCCCGCTGCAACCTGGCGACCAGGCTGATGATGGAGGCGCTGGGCAGCAACGTGCACGTCATCTCGACCCAGAACCCCCAGGGCGGCCTCCTCGGCGCGCGGCTCGACTACGTCCGCGCGCTCTGCGCCTCCGACGAGCGCTATGTGTGGCTCAGCCAGTACACCAACCCGAGCAACTGGAAGGCGCACTACCGCAGGACGGCTCCCGAGATCGAGCGGGCGTTCCCCCGCCTGGACGTGCTGTTCGTCGGGGCCGGCACCACGGGCACCCTGATGGGCTGCGCGCGGTACTTCCACGAAGGGCACCGTGAGGGGCACCGTCCGGTGCGGATCGTCGCCATCGACAGCGTCGGCTCCGTGTCCTTCGGCGGTCCCGCCGGCCGCCGGATGATCCCCGGACTGGGCACGAGCATCCGTCCACCGCTGCTGGACGAGTCCTATGTGGACGAGGTCATCCACGTCGAAGAGCCCAGCACCATCCGGGCCTGCCGCCAACTGGCCAGGCACGGGTTCCTGTTCGGCGGCTCCACCGGCACGGTGGTCAGCGGCGCGATGGGGTGGCTGAACCAGCACGACAGCCGTGACCTCACCGCGGTGGCCATCGCCCCGGACCTCGGGGAGCGCTACCTCGACACCATCTACCAGACCAACTGGCTGCACGCCCTCTACGGCGAGGACGTACTCGACTCCCGCGAGCCGCCGGTCGGTTCCCGGGCCGCCGGCACCGACCCCCGCGGGCGCGGCACGGCGACCGCCTGACCGGCCGGAGCACAGCAGGGCCCTGAGTGGCGGGACGACCTCTGCGTACGGGTACGGGCCTGCGCCCGGGCCCGCCCACGGGGCGCGCCCGGGCGCGTTCGCCGGCCGGAGTGGCAGCCTTGCCGCCGCCCCCCGGCCGGTGCGCTCGCCCGTCAGCGCTGGGGCACCCGTGTGCCGGCGCGGGTGCGGCGGCGGAGGGCCGGGACGGGCGGCGGTGTGGGCGCCGCAGCCAGCAGCGCCGCCAGCGCGGCCGGCGTCGGGTGCCGGAAGACGTCCCGCAGCGTCAGCTCGCGGCCGAGCTCCGTGCGCACCCGGTTCAGCAGGCGCACCGCCAGGAGGGAATGCCCGCCGGACCGGAAGAAGTTCGCGTCCGGCGTCACCTCCTTGCCGTCCAGGACCTCGCTGAACAGGTCCACCAGCAGCGGCAGCGGACCACCCGGGACCGGGGGCTCGGGCGGCCGCCCCGAGGCGCGCACGACGGGCACCGCGTACTCCGGCAGCCGGTCCGCCGCCCAGGTCTGCGCTTCCGCTTCCGTGACCGCACCCGTCACCCGGGCCACGAGACGCCCGTCGGTGAGGGCCACTTCGGCGCCGGTGACCCCCGGCCGGGCGGCCAGCACCTCGCGTACGTGTCCGAGGTCCACTCGGTAGCCCGCCACGGTCGCGTACGGCCCGTCGCCCGGCCGGGGCGGTCCCGCCGGGAGGGCGGCGATCCGGGCCGCGGGGTCCGCCGCGAACACCGCCAGCGCGTGCGTGAGGAGCCCGGCCAGACGCTCGGCGCCCGGCCCGTCGTACAGATCGGTCGCGTACTCCAGCACCCCGTCCAGACCGCCGTGGTCCGCGCTGCCGGTGAGCGCGAAGGTCAGGTCGGCCTTCGCGGTGTGCGCCCCGAACGGCAGCGCCTCACCGGCCAGCGGGCCGTCCCCGCAGCCCGCGCCGTCCGGCTCCGGGCTGACCCGCAGCATCACCTGCGCGAGCGGGTGGTGGGCCGACGACCGGTGCGGGTTGAGGTGTTCCACGACCAGGTCGAAGGGCGTCTCCTGGTGTGCGTACGCCGCCAGGTCCGCTTCCCGGACCCGTACCACCAGATCGGCGAAGCACGGGTCGCCCGAGGTGTCCGTGCGCAGGACCAGCGTGTTCACGAAGAACCCGACGAGCCCGTTCAGCGCCTGGTCGTCCCGGCCCGCCACCACCGTGCCCACCGCCAGGTCCGGCCCGGCCCCGCAGCGGGTCAGCACCGCCGCGAGCGCCGCGTGCACCACCATGAACAGGCTGCTGCCGGTGTCCCGGGCGATCCGCTCAAGCCCGGCGCGCACCGGCGCCGGCACGGTGAACCCGGTGAGGGCGCCCCGCCCCGTCGGTACGGGTGGCCGGTGCCGGTCGGTGGGCAGGTCGATCAGCGGCGGCAGGCCCGCCAGGGCGCGCTCCCAGAACCCCAGGCGCGCCTGCGGCGCCGGGCCCAGCGACTCCCGCTGCCAGAGCGTGTAGTCCGCGTACTGCACCGGCAGCGCCTCCCAGGCGGGAGCGGAGCCGGCGGCCCGCGCCGCGTAGGCGGCGCCGAGGTCGGCCAGCAGGCAGTCCGTCGACCAGCCGTCGGCGGCGATGTGGTGCAGCAGCAGGACGAGGGTCTGGCGTCCGCCGCCGCCGGAGGGCAGGAACAGCCAGGCGCGGAACGGCAGGTCCCGTGCGAGGTCGAAGACCTGGCCCGCGGCCGCGTCCACGGCTGCCGCCAGGTCGGCGGGGAAGCCCAGTTCCAGCTGCGGGCGGGCCCCGTCCAGGACCACCTGGTACGGTTCGCCGCCCTCGGCCCGGTACACCGTACGCAGCACCTCGTGCCGCTCGGCGACATCGGCGAGCGCGGCGGCGAGGGCGGCCGGGTCCAGCGGCCGGTCCAGCCGTCGGACGAGGGCGATGTTGTAGGCGGCGGAGGGGCCCTCCAACTGGTCGGTGAACCACAGGCGGCGCTGTGCGTACGACAGCGGTATCCGCTCGGGCCGGACGGCCGGGCGCAACGCCGGCCGGGCTCCGCCGGCTTCGGCGCGCGCGGGCAGCCGGTCGTGCAGTGCCCGCGGGGTGGGGGCGAGGAACAGGTCGCGGACCCCGGCCTCCACGCCCAGTGCGGCGCGGATCCGGTTGACCAGTTTGCTCGCGAGCAGCGAATGCCCGCCGGTGCGGAAGAAGTTGTCGTCGGCGAGCACCGCGTCCCGGCCGAGGATCTCGGCGAACAGACCGCACAGCAGCTGCACCCGGGGGTGCTCCGCCGCCGTCTCCGCTGCCGTCCGCCCGGCGCGCTCCCGCGCCGCCGCGCGCTCGGCGGCGTCCCGTACCGCCTCGGCGAGCCGTTCCCGCCGGGCGGCCAGGCCGGCCGCCTCCGCGCCGGTGACCAGGCCGAGGGCGCTCAGCGGCCGGCCGGCGTCCGAGGCGAACGCCGTGAGGGCACGGGCGTACACGTCGAGGAGCAGCCTCGCCGTGTCCTCGTCGAACACGTCCCGCGCGTAGCCGAGCAGCAGCCGCAGCCCGCCGTCGGCCTCCTCCTCGCAGTGGAAGCTCAGGTCGAACTTGGCCGTCCCCAGGTCGACGGATCCGGCCTCGGCGGTCAGCGGGCCGAGCCGCGCAACGTCCGTACCGTCCACCGCCGCGTCGGCCCGCACGGTCAGCATCACCTGGAAGAAGGGGTGCTCGCCGAGGGTCCGCCCGGCCGTTTTGGACAACTGCTCCACGAGCACGTCGAACGGCAGGTCCTGGTGGTCGAACGCGGCCAGGTCCGTGTCCCGCACCCGCTCCACCAGAGCGGCGGACGTGGGGTCGCCGGACGTGTCGGCGCGCAGCACCAGGGAGTTGACGAAGCAGCCGACCAGGTCGTGCAGGGCCTCGTCGGAGCGCCCCGCGACGGGGGTGCCGATCGCCAGGTCCTGGCCGGCGCCGGTCGCCGACAGGGCGGCGGCGAGGGCCGCCCGGGCCACCATGAACAGGCTCGCGCGCCGGTCCCGGGCGAGCGCCGCAAGCCCGCCGCGCGCACCGGGTTCCAGCCGGGCGGCGACCGTGCCGCCGAGCCCGCCGGGCTCGGCCGGCCGGGGCCGGTCGTACGGCAGGGCGGTCCGCTCGGGCAGCCCGGCCAGGGCGGTCCGCCAGTGGCCCAGCAGCGCGCGCGGGTCGGTGAGCAGCTCCCGCTGCCACAGCGCGTAGTCGGCGTACGTGAGGGGCAGCGGCTCCCAGCCGGGGGCGCGGCCGTCCAGCCGGGCGCTGTACGCGGCGCCCAGGTCCCGGAGCAGGGGGGCCAGGGACCAGCCGTCCACGGCGATGTGGTGGACGAGCAGGACCAGGACGCAGGCGCCGCCGTCCCCGGTGGTGAACAGCCGGGCCCGCAGCGGCACTCCGTCCGTCACGTCGAGCGGGGTACGCCCGAACTCCGCGACCCGGGCGTCGAGTTCGGCACCGCCGTCACACCGGTCGGTCTCCAGCCGGGGGGAGAAGCCGTCGATCACCCGCTGGTACGGCTCCCCGTCCACCTGCGGGTAGGCGGTGCGCAGGACCGGGTGCCGCGCGGCCAGGTCGGTGAGGGCGGCGCCCAGCGCACCGGCGTCCGGCACCCCGTCGAGGCGCAGGACCACGGGGGCGTTGTAGGTGGCCGAGGGGCCCTCGATACGGGCGAGCAGCCACAGCGCCCGCTGCGCCGCCGACAGCGGCAGTCGGTCCGGACGTTCGGCCTCCGGCACCGGCCGCGGCGCGGGCCGGGCGGTGGCGCCGGCGCGGGCGGCCCCGGTGAGCCGCCGGTGCAGGGCGGCCGGGGTGGGGGCCAGGAACAGGTCGCGGATGCCGAGTTCCGCCCCCAGGGCGGTCCTGATCCGGTTCACCAGCTTGCCCGCGAGCATGGAATGCCCGCCGGTGCGGAAGAAGTTGTCGTCCGGTTCCGCGTGGGGGCGGCCGAGCACCTCGGCGAAGAGTCCGCACAGGATCTCCTCCCGGGGACCGCCCATGCCCCGGCGGTCGGCCGGCGCGGCGTCCCGGGCCTCCGCCGGCGCCTGTCGCCGGGCACCGAGTCCGGCCCGTTCCTCCGCGGTGGCCAGCGCGCCGACCGGCCGGCCCGCGTCGTGGGCGAAGGCGTCGAGGGCACGGGTGAACAGGTCCAGCAACAACCGCGCCGTGGACTCGTCGAACAGGTCTACGGCATAGCCGAGCGCCAGGTCGAGCCCGTCGGGGGAGCCGTCCGGGGCCGTGTGCGGGGCGCAGAAGAACGTGAGGTCGAACTTGGCGGCCCCCAGATCGGCGGCGCCCGGCCGGCCGGTGAGGTGCGGCCCGAGCGGCACCGGACCCGCGCCCTGCGGGTCGTCGACGGTCAGCATCACCTGGAACAGCGGGTGGTGGCCGAGGGAGCGCTCCGGAGCCAGCCGCTCGACCAGCAGGTCGAACGGCAGGTCCTGGTGCTCGTACGCGGCCAGGTCCGCGTCCCGGACCCGATCGAGGAGCGTGGCGGGGCTCGGGTCGCCGGAGAGGTCCGTGCGCAGGGCCAGGGTGTTGACGAAGAATCCGACGAGCTCGTACAGATCCTCCTCGGGCCGGCCGGCGACCGGCGTGCCGATCACCAGGTCCGGGCCGGCGCCGGCCGCCGCCAGGGCGGTGGCCAGCGCCGCGCGCACCGCCATCGGCAGGCTGGCCCGGTGCTGCCGCGCGAGGGCGAGCAGAGCGCGGTGGGTGGCGGCCGGGACCCGCGCGGTGAGGGTGGCGCCGCGCCCGGAGGGTTCGGCCGGCCGCGGCCGGTCGGTGGGCAGCGCCGTCACTTCGGGCGCCCCGTCGAGCTGCCGCCGCCAGTGGCCGAGCTGCTCGGCGGCCAGGCTGCCGGGGTCGTCCGGGTCGCCGAGCAGGTCCCGCTGCCACAGCGCGTAGTCGGCGTACTGGACCGGCAGGGGCTCCCAGGCGGGCGCCCGGCCCGCGAGGCGGGCACGGTAGGCGGTGTCCAGGTCGCGGAGCAGCGGCCGTACGGACCACCCGTCGGTGGCGATGTGATGGATCAGGAGCACCAGCACCGAGCCGGTCCCCCCAGCGGCGTCCGGGCGCTCGTGCGCGGTGAACAGGCCCACCCGCACCGGCACTTCGCTCGTGACGTCGATCGACTCCCGGACGAACGCGGCCACCCGCGCGTCGCGCTCGGCGTCCGCGCACCGGACCACCCGCGGCGGGGCGACCGCCCCGGCGTCGCGCACCTCCTGCCGGGGCTCGGTGTCCGGGCCGGCCGGCAGGACGGTACGCAGCACCTCGTGCCGCTCGACCAGATCGGCGAGGGCCGCGCCCAGCACCGCCGGGTCCGGCGTCCCGTCCAGATGGAGCACCACCGGGGCGTTGTAGGTGGCGGATGGGCCTTCCAGCCGCCCGAGGAACCACAGGCGGCGCTGGGCGAACGACAACGGGGTCACGGTCATGTCCTCAGGCGTCCTGGGCTGCGACGAGCCCGTCGATGTGCGCGGCGAGATCCCGCAGCCGCGGGTTGGCGTAGACGGCCTTCACCGGCAGGGCCACGCCCAGCTCGGCCCGTACCCGCGAGACCAGCTTGATCGCGAGCAGGGAATGGCCGCCCAGTTTGAAGAAGTTGTCGTCGGGGCCGACGGAGTCCGCCCGGAGCACCGTGGTCCACACTCCGGCGATCAGCCGCTCCGAGGGGGACAGCCCGTCGTCCCCGCCGGTGGACTCCGGTGCCGACAGCAGCGGTTCGGGCAGCGCCGAACGGTCCAGCTTGCCGTTGACGGTGGTCGGGAAGCGGTCGAGGGCGACGAAGACGTCGGGCACCATGTAGGCGGGCAGTGCGGAGCCCAGCAGCTCCTTGAGCGCGGCGCCGGTGACCGGTCCTGTGGCGCGGTAGTAGGCGACGAGACCGGGCGCCCCGTGCAGGTCCTCGCGCAGGACGACCGCGGCTTCCGCGACGGCCTCGTGGGCGGCCATCGCGGCCTCGATCTCGGGGAGTTCGATGCGGAAGCCGCGCAGCTTCACCTGGCCGTCGGCGCGGCCCAGGTAGTCGAGCCTGCCTTCCGGCAGGACCTTCACCAGGTCACCGGTGCGATACATGCGCCCGCCGGGCGCGGCGTCCTGGCCCGTGTCGGCGGTGAAGCGCTCGGCGGTCAGGCCGGGCCGGCGGCGGTAACCACGGCCCACCCGGGGGCCTGCGAGGTACAGCTCGCCCGTTCCGCCGGGGCCGACCGGCCGCAGCCCGGCGTCCAGGACGCGTGCCCGCAGGCCCGGCAGTGCGGCGCCGATGTGCGGTGCGGCCGCTTCTCCGGCGGGGGTCTCGATCCAGCCGGCGGTGGCGTCGACGGTGCACTCGGTGGGCCCGTACAGGTTGACCGCGCGGACCGTGCCCGCTGCGGCCAGGTCGGAGATCCTGGACCACAGGGCGGGGCTGATCGCCTCGCCGCCGATCAGCAGGGTCAGCGGGCGCGGGCCGCCGTCGGCGCTGAGGAGCTCCAGCAGCGGGTCGGCGTGCGACGGGGTGAGGTCCAGGTCGGTGAGCGACGCCTCGTCCACGAGCGCGGCGAGCAGGGCCGGGTCGGCGCGCGTCTCGTCGTCGATCATCACCAGGGTGTCGCCCCGGCAGATCCGGGTCCACTGCTGCACGGAGGCGTCGAAGGACGGGGAGGCGTTCCAGCCGACCCGGCCGCCCTCCGTCACGGCGATCCGGGCGTCCTCCAGTTCGGCCAGCAGCCGCGACGCGGCCTCCCTGCCGATCTCGACGCCCTTGGGCCGGCCGGTCGACCCCGAGGTGTAGATGACGTACGCCAGCGTGTCCCCCGCCACCGGCACCGGACGGTACGCGGGCGCGGGACCGTCGCCGGCGAGCAGTTCGGCCAGGTCGAGGTGCGGGACCCCGGGCGCCAGGGGCGCGCCGTCCGGGCCGCCGCCCGAGGTGACGACGACGTCGGCGCCGGAGTCCTCGACGAGGTAGCGGCGCCGGTCGGCGGGCAGTCTGGGGTCGACCGGAAGGTAGGCGGCGCCCGCCGTGAGGGCGCCGATCAGCGCGGACACCAGGCCCGCACCGCGCGGCAGGCAGAGCGCGACCACGCTCTCCGGGCCGACGCCGTGCGTGGCGAGCCGGCCCGCGATCCGCATGGCGTCGGCGCGCAGGCCGTCGAAGGTCAGCTCACGGCCGTCGGCGACCACGGCGGCGCGGTGCCCGGGAACGGCGGCCAGCCGGTCCAGCAGGTCGGCGGTCACCGGCCGCCGGGCGACGGCGGGGGAGTCGGGGGCGGGGGTGCGGTGGCGCTCGGGCAGTACGGCGGTCATGGCGGTGGTCACTTCCCGAAGACGGTGGTGGACGGCTGGGTGGCGGGCGAGCAGTCGGCGAGCGCGACCGGCTCGCCCATGGCGACGAGGATCTTGCGGTCGCCCGTGAACGACTCGCGCCCGTGCGCGCACAGGATGTTGTCGACGAGCATGAGGTCGCCCTGCTGCCAGGTCTCCCGGCGCGTCACCCGGTCGTACACGTCGTTGACCGCGTCGACCTCGGCGTCCGTGAGCCGCGTCCCGTCGCCCAGGTAGGTGTTGAACGGCAGGCCGTCCTCGCCGTACGTCTCGACGAGCACCTCGCGCACGTCCGGGTCCAGGGTGCGGCTGTTCCAGAAGGCGAAGTGGTTGAACCAGACCCGGTCACCGGTGACGGGGTGCGTGACGATCGCCGATCTGCGCTGCCGGGTGACCAGGGAGTCGTCGTCCAGCCACTCGTACCCGATGGTGTTCTCGTCGCAGTACGCCTCGGCCGCCGCCCTGTCCTCGGTGGCGAAGGTCTTGTACCAGGGCAGCCCGGCCAGTTCGGAGTAGTTGCGGACGAGCAGCCACCCGGCCTCCTCGAACCGGTCCCGCAGGTCCGCCGGCAGCAGCCGCAGGGCTTCGCGCATGTCGCCGATGGTGGTGGCCCCGCCCTCCTCGGGGGCGGTCACGCAGCCGAACAGCAGCACACCGGGGAAGTCCAGGGTGTAGCTGTTCTCGTTGTGCAGCCGGATCGGCTGGGCGGCCGGCAGGTCCGTGGACGAGAACACGCCCTCGCCGAAGTCGGTGCGCGGGGTGGCCTTCTCCTTGTAGCCGGCCCGCTGCTCGATCAGCGCGTCGCGGGCGGTGGCGAAGGCGGCCGCGTCGGAGACCGGCAGCCCGCGCAGCAGCACCGCCCCGGAGCGGTGCAGCTCCGCCTGGATCTCCGCCCGGTGGGCGGTCAGCCACGCGGCGGCGGCGTCGATGTCGCTGTGGCCGGGCGTGGCCACGACGGCGGGCTTGCCCGGCTCTCGGATCACGCTCAGGCCGGTCAGGGAGGGGGCTTCGGCGAAGGTGGTCATCGGAACAGTCCTCTGCTGGATGGAGCACGGAATCGGGAACGGACGGGACGGCGCGCGTACGGCGGGCAGGCGGCCCGCACAGGGCGGTACGGGCCGGTGGGAAGCCGTCAGGCCGCGGAGGCGGAGAGGGCCCGTACGTCGGCCCCGGGTCCCGCGCCGCCGTCCAGCACGGACCCGAGCAGAGCGAAGAAGCCGGGCAGCTGCTGCTGGAAGTAGAAGTGGCCGCCGGGCAGGACGTGCGCCGCGAAGCCGGCCCCGGTGATCTCGGCCCACCGGTCCAGCGCCGCTGCCGGCACCACCGGGTCGGCGTCGCCGCCGATCACGGTGACCGGGCAGTCGACGCGGGCCTCCTCGACGGGGCAGCGGTACACGTCGTCGATGGCGAAGTCGGCGCGGATGGAGGGGATGATGATCTCGCGGAGCTCGGGCTCGTCGAGGATCCCGTCGTCCGTACCGCCCCGCTCCTTGATCGCGGCGACCAGCTGGTCGTCGTCGAGCCGCTCGGGGTACACGGCGCTGGGGTTCTCCAGGAACGGCGCCCGGCAGGCCGACGCCACCAGCGCGCGGGGGGCCCGCCCCGCCGCGCTGAGCAGCCGTACCACCTCGAAGGCGACCAGCGAGCCCATGCTGTGCCCGAGTACCACCAGGTCCTCGCCCAGGTCGGCGGGGAGCGCCGCCGCCACCGGGCCGGCCAGGTCGGCGATGTCCCGCGGCAGGTCCTCGGCGAAGCGGGCGCCGCGGCCCGGGTACTGCCCGATCAGGAGCCGTACGTCCTGCGGCAGATGGGCCCGCCACTCGGCGTAGGCGTGGGCGTTGCCGCCCGCGTGCGGCAGCACCAGCAGCGCGGTCCGCTGGGGGCCCTCGCCGGGCAGGTCCCAGACGATGTCGTCGGCGTTGGGCAGGGGGGCGGTCCGGTCGGTCATGAGGTGATCCGTTCCTGGTCGGCGCGGCGGCGCAGGGCGGGCCTGGCGCGGCGCGGCTCGGGGGTGGTCGCGGCCTGCGCGGACCGGTCGCCGAGGTGGGCGGCCAGCTGCGCGGGCGTGGGGTGACGGAATACGTCGCGGAGGGTGAGGCGCAGGTTCAGGGCGGAGCCCAGTCGGTTGGTGAGCCGGGCGGCGAGCAGCGACTGCCCGCCGAGGTCGAAGAAGTTGTCGTCGATCGAGACCGCCGAAGGCAGTCCCAGCGCCTCGGTGAAGGCGTCGCACAGGGTGCGTTCGAGTGCGGTCCGCGGGGTGCGGCCCCCGGTGCCCGGAGCGGCGTGCGGCACCGGCAGCGCGCGTTTGTCGATCTTGCCGTTGGGCGTGAGCGGCAGCCGGTCGAGCATGACGACGAACGCGGGCACCATGTGGTCGGGCAGCAGGGTGCGCAGCCACAGCCGGATCTCCGAGGGCGAGGGCCGCTCCGCACCGGCGGCGACCGCGTACGCGGTCAGCTGCGCGATGCCGTGGTGGTCCGGGTGCGTGGCCACGGTGGCTTGGGTGAGGTGGGGGTGGGTGGTGAGGAGGGTTTCGATTTCGGTGGGTTCGACGCGGAAGCCGCGGATTTTGATCTGGGTGTCGGTGCGTCCGGTGTAGTGGAGGTTGCCGTGGGTGTCGAAGTGGGCCTGGTCGCCGGTGCGGTAGAGGCGGGTTCCGGGTGGTCCGTAGGGGTGGGGGACGAAGCGGGTGGCGGTGGTGGTGGGTTGGGCGAGGTAGCCGTGGGCGATGCCGTGGCCGGCGAGGTAGAGCTCTCCGGTGGTGCCGGGCGGTACGGGGCGCAGGTGGTCGTCCAGTACGTAGGCGTACTTGTTGGCCAGCGGAGCACCGATCGGCACCGAGGGGAGCGCGGGAGCCGCCGGGTCCACGGTGTACGCCGTGGTGAAGCCCATCGACTCCGCCGGGCCGTACCCGTTGACGACGGTCAGGTGCGGGTGACGCTCGTGGAGGGTGCGGATGTGGGTGGGGGAGGCGGGTTCGCCGCCGGTGTGGACGGTGTGGGTGGTGATGAAGGTGTCGGGGTGTTCGTCGGTGAGGTAGTTGAAGAGGCTGGAGGAGAGCTGGAGCATCGTGACCCGGTGGTGTTGTGCGAGGTCGGCGATG
>NZ_JBSGYQ010000073.1:0-35035 GCF_053610585.1 Streptomyces sp. NPDC054887
GGGCGGTGGCTCAGGAGCGCCCCGGGCCGCGCAGCCGCAGAGGGCCGTCGGCCACGGGCACGCCGAAGTCCGGTGTGCCGTCGGGCTTCCAGAGGAGGCGCTGGATGCGGGTGTGGCGGTTGGGATCGTGCAGCGGGTCTCCTTCGATCTTCTCGTACTGGCGGGCGTGGTAGACGAGGACGTCGGTGCGCCCGTCCTCGGCGACGGTGAAGGAGTTGTGGCCCGGACCGTACTGCCCGTTCGCCCCGTTGCTGGTGAAGACGGGCAGCGGTGACTTCCGCCAGGTGCCGGGGGCCAGCAGGTCGGCGTTCTCGTCGGCGGTGAGGAGGCCGAGGCAGTAGTTGGCGTCGGTCGCGCTCGCGGAGTACGTCATGAAGAGCCGGCCGTTGCGCCGGAGGACCGACGGCCCCTCGTTGACCCGGAACCCGACGCGCTCCCAGTCGTACTCCGGTGTCGTCAGCCGGACCTGGGGGCCGGTGAGGGTCCACGGGTTCGCCATGCGGGAGAGGAACACGGCGGTGTTGTTGTCCATGCCCGGTTCGTGCTGCGCCCAGGAGAGGTAGCGCTCGCCGCGGTGGGTGAAGGTGGTGGCGTCGAGCGAGAAGGTGTCCCAGGCGGTGGCGAGCCGGCCCTTCTCGGTCCAGGTGCCGCGGAAGGGGTCGGCGCTCCGGTTCTCCAGCACCCACATGCGGATCTGCCACACGTCGTGGGCGGGCGCGGCGGCGAAGTAGACGTACCAGGCGCCGTCGATGTGGTGGATCTCGGGCGCCCAGATGTGCGCGGCCATGTCGCCGACGGTGTGCCTGCGCCAGATCACGGACTCCTCGGCCGTCCCCAGGCCGGCGAGGGTGCGGGAGCGGCGCAGGATGATCCGGTCGTACTCGGGCGCGGTGGCGGTGAAGTAGTAGCGCCGGTCGGTGTGGCGGTGGATGTGGGGGTCGGCGCGCTGCCGGACGAGCGGGTTGGCCGGCGCGGCGGAGTTCGCGGCGTGCGCGGGGTGGGCGGCGGCCGCCGTCGCGCCCAGGGCGAGGGCGCCTCTGAGCACGGTCCTGCGGGTGGGTGTCTGACGGTGGTTCACAGTGATCCCCTCATGCGTGGGTTCGACATGTCGAACGGCGTACGAGACTCTGTGCAGCCGAGACGGTAACCGCGCTCCGGCCGACGCACCAGCCCCTGGGGCAACACGGACTCCCGCGCGTGGCCGGCGTCGTGCTCCGCGCCCAACTCCGGTGCTCTTCAGCAAAGTTCTTCTGTCAGAAACATTGACGCGACATGAGCGCGGACTTAGCTTCAACGCGTCGTACTTCGTACGTCATATATGAGACGCGATACGCGAGATATGTGAGTCCCCATGGTTTTCGCTCCGAGTCCGATCCCCTCCCGCACGCAGTACGTGCTGGAAGCGATCAAACACGACATCCTCACCGGCGGTCTCAGCCCCGGCCAGGCGCTGGTGGAGACCGAACTCGCCGCCCGGTTCGGCGTGTCGAAGACTCCGGTGCGCGAGGCGCTGAAGACCCTGGCGGGGACCGGCCTCGTCGTGATGAACCAGTACAAGGGCGTCGCGGTCCGCACGGTGGACGCGGCCATGGCCCGCGAGGTCTACGACGTACGGCTGCTGCTCGAACCGGAGGCCCTGCGCCGCACCATCACCTCGCGGGCCTCCCTGGAGGGCGCCCGGGAGGCCCTTCTGCGGGCCGAGGAGGCGACCGACCCGGCCGAACGGTCGCTCGCCAACCGCGAGTTCCACCGCGCGCTGTACCTGCCCTGCGGCAATCCGCTGCTCGCCAGGGTGCTGGACGAGGTGCGCGACCAGGCGGCCCTGGTGTCCACCGTGGCGTGGTCCGCCGTCCCGTCGTGGGAGCGGGAGGCGGGCGAGCACCTGGCGATCCTGCGGCTCGCGCTCGACGGCGACGCGGACGGAGCCGCCCGCGCCCTGCACTCCCACATCGCCGACTTCGTCCGGCGTGCCTTCCCGGAGGGGGATCCCGTATGACCAGCGCCGACTTCTCCGCATCGCGGCGGGCGCTCGCCGACGTCGTGGCCATCCCCGTGACGCCCTTCGCCGCCGACGGCTCGCTCGACACCGCCGCCCACCGCGCCCTGCTGGGCCGGCTGCTGGACGGCGGGGTGCGCACGCTGACCCCCAACGGGAACACCGGCGAGTTCTACGCGCTGACACCCCGGGAGCGCCGTGCCGTCACCGAGCTGACCGTCGAGGAGGCCCGCGGCCGGGCCGCCGTGCTCGTCGGCGTCGGGCACGACGTGCCGACGGCCGTCGCCGACGCGGAGCACGCCCGGGACGCCGGCGCGCAGATGCTGATGGTGCATCAGCCGGTGCACCCGTACGTCTCGCAGGACGGCTGGACCGACTACCACCGCGCCGTCGCCGACGCCGTCCCCGGCCTCGGGATCGTTCCGTACATCCGCGACCCGCTGCTGAGCGCGGAGAGCATGGCGGCGCTGGGCGAGGCGTGCCCGAACGTGATCGGTGTGAAGTACGCGGTGCCGGACGCGGCGCGCTTCGCCGCCTTCGCCAGGGACGCGGGTCTCGACCGTTTCGTGTGGGTCGCGGGTCTCGCCGAGCTGTACGCGCCCGCCTGCTTCGCGGTCGGGGCCACCGGTTTCACCTCTGGCCTGGTCAACGTCTCGCCGTCGGTCTCGCTGGGGATGCTCGACGCCCTGCGCGCCGGGGACTACCCCGCGGCGATGAAGACCTGGGAGCAGATCCGCCCCTTCGAGGAGCTGCGGGCGGTCCACCGGTCCGCCGACAACGTCTCGGTCGTCAAGGAGGCCCTGGCCCAGTTCGGGCTGTGCCGGCGCGACGTCCGCGCGCCCAGCAGGGCGCTGCCCGAGGATCGGCGTGCCGAGATAGCGGAGCTGCTGGCCGGGTGGTCGGTGTGAGGGACCCCGAGAGTCTGCGCAGCCACCAGTGGTACGGGACCGACGGCCTGCGGTCGTTCAGTCACCGCGCCCGCACCCGCCAGCTCGGGTACCTGCCCGAGGAGCACCTGGGCAAGCCCGTCGTCGCGGTCCTCAACACCTGGTCGGACATCAATCCCTGCCACGTCCACCTGCGGGACCGCGCGCAGGCGGTGAAGCGCGGAGTGTGGCAGGCGGGGGGCTTCCCGCTGGAGTTCCCGGTCTCCACGCTCTCCGAGACCTTCCAGAAGCCGACCCCGATGCTCTACCGGAACATGCTGGCCATGGAGACGGAGGAGCTGCTGCGCTCCTACCCCGTCGACGGCGCGGTGCTGCTCGGCGGCTGCGACAAGTCGACGCCCGCCCTGCTGATGGGCGCGGCGTCGGTCGACCTGCCGGCCGTCTTCGTGCCCGCCGGGCCGATGCTCCCGGGCCACTGGCGCGACGAGGTCCTGGGCTCGGGCACGGACATGTGGAAGTACTGGGACGACCGGCGGGCCGGTCTGATCGGGGACGCCGAACTCGCCGAACTGGAGAACGGTCTCGCCCGCTCCCCCGGCACCTGCATGACGATGGGCACGGCCTCGACCCTGACCGCGGCGGCCGAGGCGCTGGGGGTGACCGTGCCGGGCGCCTCGTCCGTTCCGGCCGTGGACTCCGGGCACGACCGGATGGCGGCGGCCTCGGGCCGCCTGATCGTCGACCTCGTCCACCGCGACCTGCGGCTCTCGCACATCCTGACCCGGGCCGCGTACGAGGACGCCGTCGCGACCGTGCTGGCGCTCGGCGGTTCGACGAACGCGGTGATCCACCTGATCGCGATGGCCGGGCGCTCGCAGGTCCCGCTGACCCTGGACGACTTCGACCGGATCGCGCGTACCGTGCCGGTGCTCGCGAACCTGCGGCCCGGCGGCCAGTACCTGATGGAGGACTTCCACTTCGCCGGCGGGCTCCCGGCGTTCCTGTCGCGGCTGACGGACGTGCTGCACCTGGACCGGCCCACCGTGGCGCACGGCTCGCTGCGCGAGCAGCTCGCCGGGGCGCGGGTGCACAACCCCGAGGTGATCAGGCCGCGTTCGCGCCCGCTGGCGGACGAGGGCGGCGTGGCGGTCCTGCGGGGCAACCTCTGCCCGGACGGCGCGGTGATCAAGCACATCGCCGCCGAGCCGCACCTGCTCCGGCACACCGGGCCCGCCGTCGTCTTCGACGACTACCGGACGATGCAGCGCACCATCAACGACCCCGGTCTCGGCATCACCGCCGACACGGTGCTGGTCCTGCGCAACGCCGGCCCCAAGGGCGGCCCCGGAATGCCCGAGTACGGGATGCTGCCGATCCCCGACCACCTCCTCAAGGAGGGGGTGCGGGACATGGTCCGGATCTCCGACGCCCGCATGAGCGGCACCAGTTACGGCACCTGCGTGCTGCACGTCGCGCCGGAGTCGTACGTCGGGGGGCCGCTCGCCCTTGTACAGACCGGCGACACGATCACGCTCGACGTGCCCGCCCGGTCGCTCCGGCTGGAGGTGCCGGACGAGGAACTGGAACGCCGCCGGGCCGCCTGGTCGCCGCCGCCGGCGAAGTACGAGCGGGGCTACGGCGCCCTGTACAGCGAGCAGATCACCCAGGCCGACACCGGGTGCGACTTCGCGTTCCTGTCACGGGCGGGCGACGTGCCCGACCCGTACGCCGGCTGACCGCCGGCGCTCCTGCGCACCGCACCGGGCAGTCCTGTCCGCCATCTCGAACGACGTCTGGAAAGCGCTCACCCCCCGTACGGCACCGCACGAACGCACGAGAACGGAGAAGCAGTCATGGCCTCAGCCGTGGCCAGAACGCCCAGGGCGCCGGGCCGCCGCGCGGGAGCACCGCCCCGCCGACTCCCGTACCTGCTCATCGCCCCCGCCGGCCTGCTGATGCTGGGTTTCATCGCCTATCCGGTCATCAGCGTCTTCTACTACAGCCTGCGGAACTACAACGTCACCAAGCCGTGGCGCGACGGCTTCGCCGGTTTCGACAACTTCACACGCATCTTCACCGACGACCCGCAGTTCTGGACCACCCTCGGCTTCAGCGCCCGGTGGGTCGTCGTCCAGGTGGGCCTCCAGCTCGCCCTCGGGCTCGTCCTCGCGCTGCTGGTCAACCAGACCTTCGTCGGACGCGGCATCGCCCGCGCGATGGTCTTCTCGCCGTGGGCCGTGTCCGGGGTGCTGACCACCACCATCTGGATGCTGCTCTACAACCCGTCCACCGGTGTCAGCCGCTATCTCGCGGACGCGGGCATCGGCTCGTACGGCACCTCGGTCCTCTCCGACACCGGCACCGTCTTCTGGGCCGCGGTCCTCGCCGAGCTCTGGCGCGGTGTCCCGTTCTTCGCGATCCTCATCCTCGCCGACCTCCAGTCGGTGCCGAAGGAGCTGTACGAGGCCGCCTCCGTCGACGGGGCCGGCCGGACCCGGCAGTTCCTCCACATCACCCTGCCCCACCTCAGGGACGCGATCGTCCTGGCCACGCTGCTGCGCGGGGTGTGGGAGTTCAACAACGTCGACCTGCTCTACACCCTCACGGGCGGCGGACCGGCGGGCGTCACGACCACGCTGCCGCTGTACGTCGCCAACACCGGGATCGAGGGCCACGACTTCGGCTACGCCTCCGCGCTGACCACGGTCGCCTTCGTGATCCTCCTCTTCTGCTCGATCCTCTACCTGCGCCTGAGCAAGTTCGGAGGCGACTCCAAGTGACCGCAGCCCTCGCGGAGAAGAACCCTTCCGCCGCGCCGCCGTCCGCGGCCGGCGCCCCGCCGCCGCCGGACCGGGGCGGGCGCACACGCCGGCTCCGGCGGGAGCGTGCCTTCGACGACGTACCCCGCTGGCAGATCTACCTGCCACTCGGCCTCTACCTGCTCTTCACGCTCGTCCCGTTCTACTGGATGGTCCTCTTCGCGCTCCGGCCCGCCGGGTCGACCTCGCTGGTGCCCTGGCCACTGACCACCGAGCACTTCGAGAAGGTCTGGAACGAACGCAGCTTCGGGATGTTCTTCCAGAACAGCATGGCCGTCGGCGTCGCGACGCTCGTGATGACGACGCTGATCGCGCTGGCGGGCGGCTACGCCCTGGCGCGGTTCGAGTTCCGGATCAAGAACGGCTTCATGCTGGCGCTCCTGTGCTCGCAGTTCATCCCCGGCGCGCTGATGCTCGTACCGCTCTTCGAGATCTTCCGGAACCTCCAGCTGATCAACTCGCTCGGCAGTGTGATCATCGCGGAGACGGTCTTCCAGCTCCCGCTGTCCATCATCCTGATCAGCGGCTTCATCAAGAACGTGCCGGTCTCCCTGGAGGAGGCCGCCTGGGTGGACGGCTGTTCGCGCTTCCGGGCGTTCTGCGCCGTGGTGCTGCCGCTGCTGCGGCCGGGGCTCATCGCCGTCGGCTCCTTCGCGTTCGTGCACAGCTGGAACCACTTCCTGTTCGCCCTGATGTTCCTCAGCGAGCAGGACAAGCAGACGATCCCGGTCGGGCTCAACACACTCATCGGCGCGGACAGCGTCGACCTGGGGGCGCTGGCCGCCGGTGGCGTCATCGCCGCCGTACCGGTCGTCATCGTCTTCGCCTTCATCCAGAAGTGGCTGATCACGGGCTTCAGCGCGGGGGCGGTGAAGGGATGAGGCTGCCCGTCGTCCTGGCCGGGGCGCGCGGTCACGGCCGTTCGCACCTGCACAACGTCCGCCGTCTCGAACAGCTGGGCCTCGCCCGGCTCGCCGGGATATGCGAGCTGACGCCGCTGGACGCCGACGAGCTGGACGGCTTCGGCGATCCGCCGCAGTCGCGGGACTTCGGCGCGCTGCTGGACGCCACCGGCGCCCGCGTCGCGATCGTGTGCACGCCCATCCACACCCACACCGACCTGGCGCTGGCCGCGGCGGAGCGCGGCGTGCACCTGCTGCTGGAGAAGCCGCCCGCCCCGTCGTACGCGGAGTTCGAGCGGATGACCGCGGGGGTACGGGCGGCCGGCACGGTCTGCCAGGTCGGCTTCCAGTCCCTCGGCTCGCACGCCCTTCCCGCGATCCGCGACCTGATCGCCCGGGGCGTCATCGGCGACCTGCGGGGCGTCGGGGCCGCGGGGGCCTGGGTCCGGGACACCGCGTACTTCTCCCGCGCCCCGTGGTCGGGCCGCCGCCGCATCGGCACGGTGGACGTGGTGGACGGGGCGCTGACCAATCCGCTGGCACACGCGGTGGCCACCGCGCTCGCCGTGGCGGGCCGTTGCCGGTCCGGGGACGTGCGGGGCGTCGAGGCGGAGCTGTTCCGCGCCCACGACATCGAGGCCGACGACACGTCCTGCGTACGGGTCACGACGACGGGCGGCGTCCCCGTCACCGTCGCGGCGACCCTGTGCGCCGAGCTGACCGCCGAGCCGTACGTCGTCGCCCACGGCGAACTGGGGCGGATCACCTTCTGGTACCGGCAGGACCGGGTGCTGGTACAGCGCTCCGGGCACGGCCCCCGCGAGGTGGTGCACGGCAGGACCGATCTGCTGGAGAACCTGCTCCGCCATCTGGCCGGCGACGCCCCGCTGCTGGTGCCGCCGGAGGACACCGGCGCGTTCATGCGGGTGGTCGAAGCGGTGCGGCTGGCTCCCGATCCGGTGGCGCTGCCGGAGTCCGCGTGGCGCACCGCGGCCGGCGGGGCCGCGGCGCCGCGCCGGATCGTCTCCGGTGTGGACGACGTGGTCGCCTCGAGCGCCGACACCCTGGCCCTCTTCTCCGAACTGGGCGTCCCCTGGGCGTCCGCCACCGAGGTGAGCACGCCGTGAACCCGACGCTGACCCTGCGCTGTTCGGGCCGTCCCGTCGGCCGCTACACGTTCGGCCCGGTGCCCTCCCCGCACCTGTCGGCCCGGCCGTATCTGCACCCCGTCTCGACGCTCGGCGGCGTACCGGTCACCGAGGAGATGCCCGAAGACCACGTGCACCACCTGGGGGCGGGCGTCGCCGTGCCCGATGTGGAGGGCGCCAACTTCTGGGGCGGCCGGACCTATGTGCGCGGCCGGGGGCCCGTGGAGCTGGACAACCACGGGATCCAGGTCCACCGGGGGTGGAAGCTGTGCGATCCGGACGGCTTCGTGGAGGAGCTGAGCTGGCGGACGGGTCCGGACGAGGCGGCCGAACTGCTCCGGGAGCACCGCACGGTCGCCGCCACCGCACTGGACGACCGGGCCTGGGCGCTGGATCTCACGTTCTCGCTCACCAACACCTCGGGCCGCGACCTGTCCATCGGCAGTCCGGCCACCAACGGCCGCACCGGCGCGGGATACGGCGGCTTCTTCTGGCGGGCCCCCAAGCAGGCGACGGCGCCGCTCGCGTTCACGGCGGCCGGGCAGGGCGAGGAGGCGGTGCACGGCAGCACGGCCGACTGGCTCGGGCTGGCGGGCGACGGCTGGACGCTGGTCTTCGCCGGGGCGACCGAACGGACCCGCCGCGACCCGTGGTTCGTACGGACCGGTGAGTACCCCGGGGTGGGTTCGGCGCTCGCGTGGGCGCGGCGGCTGCCCGTGCCGGCCGGCGGGACGGTGGTACGGCGCCTGGTGACGGTCGTGGCCGACGGCGTGCTGGACCGGACGGCCTCGGCGGCGTACGTGCGCAGGGCGGTGGGCGCGTGAGCCGGCCGTGGACCGCCGACCTGGGCGACGGGACCTACCGCAACCCGGTGCTCGCCGGCGACTGGTCCGACCCGGACGTGGTACGGACCGGCGAGGACTACTACCTGACCGCCTCCAGCTTCGGCCGGGTGCCGGGGCTGCCGCTGCTGCACTCCCGCGACCTCGTCAACTGGTCGCTGATCGGGCACGCCCTGGAACGCCCGGTGCCCGCCGACGACGGCGGGCCCCGCCACGACCGGGGGGTGTGGGCGCCGTCGCTGCGGCACAGCGGCGGCCGGTTCTGGATCTTCTGGGGCGACCCGGACCGGGGCATCCACCAGATCAGCGCGCCGGACATCCGCGGCCCGTGGACGGAGCCCCATCTGCTGAAGGCGGGCAGGGGACTGATCGACCCGTGTCCGCTGTGGGACGAGGAGAGCGGCGAGGCGTACCTGGTGCACGCCTGGGCCAAGTCCCGTTCCGGTGTGAAGAACCGGCTGACCGGCCACCGGATGAGCCCGGACGGGCGCACCCTGCTCGACGAGGGCAAGGTGATCGTCGACGGCGATCTGATCCCCGGCTGGTTCACCCTCGAAGGCCCCAAGCTGTACCGGCACGACGGCTGGTTCTGGATCTTCGCACCGGCCGGCGGCGTCGAGACCGGCTGGCAGGGGGCGCTGCGCGCGCGGGAGTTCTTCGGCCCGTACGAGCACCGGGTCGTCCTGCGCCAGGGCGGCACGGACGTCAACGGGCCGCACCAGGGCGGCTGGGTGCGCACGCAGACCGGGCAGGACTGGTTCCTGCACTTCCAGTCGCGGGGGGCGTACGGGCGTGTGGTGCACCTCCAGCCGATGCGCTGGGACGGCGCCGGGTGGCCGGTGCTCGGTGACGCGGGCGAGCCCGTGTCCGTGCACCCCAAGCCGGACCTGCCGGCGCAGCCCGTCACGGCCCCGGCCACGGACGACGGCTTCCCCGGTGGCCGCCACGGGCGGCAGTGGCAGTGGACGGCCGGCCCCGGCGTGGGGTGGACCGTGCCGCACTCCGGGGACGGCCTGCTGGCGACCTGTGTACGGACGGCCGACGCGCACGACCTGCGCAGGGTCCCGAACGTGCTGGTGCAGCGGCTGCCCGCGCCGGAGTTCACCGCGACCGTCGGCCTGACGCTCAGGAGCCGGGCGTCGGGGGCGAAGGCCGGACTCGCCGTGCTGGGCGACGCCTTCTCCTGGATCGGCCTGGAACGGGACGCCGACGGCGGCGTGCGGCTCGTCCACCGGTACGCCGAGGAGGTGGCCGGCGGCGAACGGGACGCGGAGTACAGCCGGC
Organism: Streptomyces sp. NPDC054887; assembly: GCF_053610585.1. NCBI lineage: Bacteria > Bacillati > Actinomycetota > Actinomycetes > Kitasatosporales > Streptomycetaceae > Streptomyces > Streptomyces sp. NPDC054887. The sequence continues at coordinate 9,879 of NZ_JBSGYQ010000073.1, forward strand.
CGGTGCCCGGCGGCGGCCGGGTGCGCCTGCGCGTCGAAGTCTCGGCCGGGGCCCGCTGCCGGTTCTCCGCCGACACGGGGGACGGGTTCCGCCCCTCGGGGGAGGTCTTCGCGGCCGTGCCGTGGCGCTGGGTGGGGGCGCAGCTCGCGCTGTTCGCCACCGCGCCGCCCGGGGCGAGGCCCGCCGGCGCCGCCCTCTTCACCGATTTCCGCATCAACGCCCGACCCGAACCGACATCTCCGAGGAGCGAGCCGCAATGACACACACCGAGAGAGAAGAGCAGCCCATGAGGACCTCCACCGCAGCGAACGGACGCCGTGGGGCGCGCACCACCGCCGCCGTGGCGATCGCCACCGTGCTGGCGCTGACCGCCGCGGCCTGCGGGGACGACGGCAGCGGCAGCACCGGCGACGAGGGCTCGGGCAAGGGCGAGATCACCTTCTGGGACAACAACGGCGGGCCGCGCACCGCCGTGTGGAAGGAGATCATCAAGGACTTCGAGGCGGCGAACAAGGACATCAAGGTCAAGTACGTCCCGGTCCCGATCACCGATGTGCAGTCGAAGTACGACACCGCCATCGCCGGTGGCGGCCTGCCGGACGTGGGAGGCGTGGGGACCGCCTATCTCGCCAACATCGTCGCCCAGGACGCGCTGGAGCCGGTCGGCGACCGGATCAAGGAGTCCTCGCTGAACGGCAAGCTCGTCGAGTCGATGGTGGAGGGCGTCCGGACGGCCGGCGGGCGCGGGGACGAGATGTACTCCGTACCGACGTCCGCGAACAACGGCACGCTCTGGTACCGGACCGACCTGTTCAAGGAGGCGGGTCTGGGCGCGCCGACGACCTGGGAGGCGTTCTACAAGGCGGCCGAGAAGCTGACCGACGCGGACGACAACGCCTTCGGGTACACGATCCGCGGCGGGGCGGGGTCGGTCGCCCAGGCGCTGGACGCCATGTACGGGCAGTCGGGCATCACCACGTTCTGGGAGGGCGAGAAGACCACGGTCGACGACCCGAAGAACGTGGCGGCCCTGGAGAAGTACGTCGGCCTGTACAAGAAGACGACGCCCGAGGCGGACGTCAACAACGACTTCGCCAAGATGGTCGCCCAGTGGGACTCGGGCACGATCGGGATGCTCAGCCACAACCTGGGTTCCTACCAGGACCACGTGAAGGCGCTGGGACCGGAGAAGTTCGCCGGCATACCGAACCCGACGGGCCCCGGCGGCACCCGGGTCCAGGTGTCCAACCCGGTGGACGGCCTGGGCCTGTTCAAGGCGAGCGACAACAAGGCCGCGGCGTGGAAGTTCATCGAGTTCGCCGCGTCGCACGAGGCGAACAGCAAGTGGAACGAGGCGGCGGGCGCGATCCCGGCGAACACCGAGGCGGCGAAGGACCCGTGGATCAGCGAGTCCGAGCCGACGAAGCTCGCCGCGCGCTCCCTCACCGACGGCAGCACCAAGATCGTGCAGTTGCCGTACTACCTGCCCGACTGGAACTCCATCACCAAGGCCGACAACGAGCCCGAGTTCCAGAAGGTGCTGCTCGGGAAGACGACGCCGAAGGCGTTCCTGGACAAGCTCGCAGAGGAGCTGAACGCGGCCCAGGCCGAGTGGAAGCAGCAGAACAAGTGACCAGCCGCAGGCGTGCGCTGGCGGTCCTCGCCGCCGCGCTGCCGCTCGCCGTGGCCGGCGGTCCGCCGGCCGCGGCGGACCCCCGCAACGCCCGCAGGGACCGAGGAGCTCACCGTATGCGCACCGTCTACATCGCCGGAGACTCCACCGCCGCCGACAAGTACCGCTCGGAGGCACCCGAGTCGGGCTGGGGCACGGCCCTGCCCTTCTTCCTGCACGAGCACCTGCGGGTCTCCAACCACGCGGTCAACGGCCGCAGTTCGAAGAGCTTCATCGACGAGGGACGGCTCACGCCGATCCTGGACGCCGTCCGCCCGGGCGACTTCCTGCTCGTGCAGTTCGGCCACAACGACCAGAAGCGCGCGGACCCCGCCCGCTACACCGAACCGTGGACGAGCTACCGGGAGCACCTGCTCCAGTACGTCACCGGGGCGCGGGCCCGCGGCGCGCTCCCGGTGCTGCTGACCTCGGTGGAGCGCCGGCGGTTCGACGCGGCCGGTACGGCGCTGCCCACCCACGGCGAGTATCCCGAGGCCGTACGGGCGCTGGCGGCGGAGCGGGACGTGCCGCTGCTGGACATCGCGGCGCTCTCCCTGGCCCTGTGGCAGAAGCTCGGGCCCGAGGCGAGCAAGGAGTACTTCCACTGGCTGGCGCCGGGCGAGTCCCCCAACTACCCCGACGGTGTCTCGGACAACACGCATTTCCATCCGCCCGGGGCCATCGAGGTGGCCCGGATGACGGCGCGCGCGCTGAAGAGCGAAGGAGTGCTCGCCCCGCACGAGTCGCGCCGCCTGAACGCGGAGATCCCCGAATCCTGGCTGACCTGGCACGAGGAGCCGTAACATGCGCAGACCCTCAACTCACGCGAGCCTCACCGCTCTGGCCGTCGCGGTCCTGACGCCCGGCCTGCTCGCCGTCGCCCCGGCCGCGGGCGCCCACCCCTCCCCGGGGCGCGGCGCCCACGTCCTTCCCGCGAACGACGGGTGGGCGGCGGCCGAGGGCGGCACGACGGGCGGCGCCGGCGCCGACGCGGCCCACACCTACACCGTCCGCACCTGGGACGAGTTCAAGCAGGCGCTCAAGGACGGCGGCGACGCGCCGAAGGTCGTCCGGGTGCGCGGCACGCTCGACGGCATGGGCGGCAGAACGTGTGAGGACTTCGCCGCCGACGGCTACAGTCTGGACGCCTACCTGGACGCGTACGACCCGCGGACGTGGGGCGACGCCCCGCCCTCCGGCCCGCTGGAGGAGGCCCGCGCCGCCTCGGCCGTCGCGCAGGCGGAGCAGATCAAGGCGTACGTCCCGGCCAACACCACGATCGTGGGCGTGGGCAGGGGCGCGCGGGTGCTCGGCGGCTCGCTCCAGATCAAGGACGCCGACAACGTCGTGGTCCGCGGCCTCACCTTCGAGGACGCCTTCGACTGCTTCCCGCAGTGGGACCCTACGGACGGGGACGGCGGCGCCTGGAACTCCGAGTACGACAACCTCGTGGTGTACGGCTCGACCCATGTGTGGATCGACCACAACACGTTCACCGACGGCCGCCGTCCGGACAGCGAACAGCCCCACTACTACGGCCAGTTGTTCCAGCAGCACGACGGCGAGCTGGACATCGTCAGGGGCGCCGACCTGGTCACCGTCTCCTGGAACGCTTTCACGGAACACGACAAGACCCTGATGATCGGCAACAGCGACAGCGCGGGAGCGACCGACCGGGGCAAACTGCGGGTCACCCTGCACCACAACCTCTTCCGCGACGTGGTCGAGCGGGCGCCGCGGGTGCGCTTCGGCCGGGTCGACGCGTACAACAACCACTTCGTGGTGGCGCAGGACCAGTACGCGTACAGCTTCGGCATCGGCTTCGAGTCCCAACTCGTGGCGGAGAAGAACACCTTCGCCCTGCCGGACGGGGTGAGCCCGGCGAAGATCCTGAAGAAGTGGAAGGACGCGCCGGTCACCGAACGGGGCAACCACGTCAACGGCGCCCCGGTCGATCTGCTGGCCGCGCACAACGCGGCGAACCCGGGCAACCCGCTGCGCGAGGGCGCCGGCTGGACCCCGGAGCTGCGCACCCGGGTCGACGCGCCGCGTGCGGTCCCGGCGCTGGTCACCCGCTGGGCGGGCGCGCCCGGGCGCTGACCGCCGCGAGCGGCCACCGGCCCCGTCCCCCGTTCCGTGAAGGAGTCCCGCATGCCCGCACGCCACCCCACCCGCCGCACCGCTCTCCTGGCCGCCGCCAGCATCGGCCTCGGCGCGGCCCTGCCCCTGACCGCCGCCCCGGCCGCCGCCGCGGACCCGCGCCCGTTCGGCCCCCACGGGTCCCCCGACCGGCGGCCCGGCCCCCGTACGCTCTACGTCGACCCGCACGGCCGGGGCGACCACACCACCGTGTCCGACGCCGTCCGCGCCACCGAGGGCGACGGCTGGACGCTGGTGCTCGCCCCGGGGACGTACCGCGAGACGGTGACCGTTCCCGCCGACCGCACCGGACTCACGCTCCTGGGGGCCGCGTCCGACGCCCGGCGTACGGTCGTCGTGTACGACAACGCGGCGGGCACGCCGAGGCCCGACGGGACGCCGTACGGGACGGGGGGTTCGGCCACCGTCCTCGTCCAGGCCGACGGCTTCACCGCCCACCGGGTCACCTTCGCGAACGACTGGCTGCGCGCCGAGCACCCCGACATCACGACGGGCACGCAGGCCGTCGCGATCCGGGTGCTCGGCGACCGCAGCGCCTTCCACCACTGCCGGTTCCTGGGCCATCAGGACACCCTGTACGCCGACACCCGCTCACTCGCCGTCACCGCCCGGCAGTACTACGGCCACTGCCACATCGAGGGCGACGTGGACTTCGTCTTCGGCCGGGCCACCGCCGTCTTCGACCACTGCGTCCTGCGCACCCTGGACCGGGACGTGGACTTCACCCCGTACGGCTTCGTCTTCGCACCCTCGACGGCGAGGGCCACCCCCCTCGGCTACCTCGCCACCCGCTGCCGGGTCGTCAGCGCCGCACCGGACCGGGCCTACAAGCTCGCCCGGCCCTGGGTGCCGAGTTCCGACCCCACCGCCCGGCCCTCCCTGGTGGTGCGGGACACGTGGCTCGGTCCCGGCATCGACGCGGACGTGCCGTACGCCAACATGCGCGACGCCCACCCGTGGCAGGACCAGCGCTTCGCCGAGTACCGGAACAGCGGGCCGGGCGCCCGCGTCCTCGACCCCGCCCAACGGCCGCGGTTGACGGCGGACGAGGCCCGCGCGCACACGCGCGCGGCCTACCTCGGTGACTGGGCGCCCGAGGGCCCGCACGGCGGCCGGTGAGCGGCACACCGCCGAGCCGCACATCCGGCGCGGGGCACGTCAGGGCTTGATGATCAGCTTGCCCCTGGCGTGCCCCGCTTCGCTCAGCTCCTGCGCCTTCGCGGCGTCGGCGAGCGGGAACACCTGGGGCGTGCGGACGACGAGCAGGCCCTCGGCGGCGAGTCGGGCGTGCTCGGCCAGTCCCTTCCGGACGGCCCGGGGCTCCGTGCCGCCCGCCGAGAACACCACCGCGTGGTCCGCGGCGTCCGGGTCGGCGATGGTGACGACGCGCTCGGTGGCGCCGCCCAGCAGCTCGACCGACATCGGCAGGACGCCGTGCCCCGCCGCGTCGAGGACCGCGTCGACGCCCTGCGGGGCGGCCTCCCGTACGCGCTCGGCCAGACCGTCCCCGTACGTGACGGGCACCGCACCGAGCGCGCGCAGGTGGTCGTGGTTGGCCTCGGACGCCGTGCCGACGACCGTGACGCCCGCGGCCACCGCGAGCTGCACCGCGACCGTGCCGACCACGCCGGCCGCGCCGTGCACCAGCAGCGTCTCGCCGGAGGTGACCTTCAGCAGGTCCAGGACCCGTTGGGCGGTCTCGCCCGCCACCGGAAGTGAGGCCGCCCGCTCCCAGGACAGGCCGGCGGGCTTGGCGGCGATGTCACCCGCCAGGGCGTACTCGGCGTACGCACCGGTCGTCGTCCAGCCGAGGACCTCGTCGCCGACGGCGGCGTGGGTGACGCCGTCGCCGACCGCGTCCACGACGCCGGCGAACTCCAGACCCGGCACGGCCGGGAACACCGTCGGGTAGAACGCCTCCATCGCTCCGTTGCGGATCTTGTAGTCGAGCGGGTTGACCCCCGCCGCCAGCACCCTGACCCTGACCTGGCCCGGGCCGGGCTCCGGCTTCTCCGTCCGGCGGTGGCGCAGAACTTCCGGGCCGCCGAACCTCTCGAACACGATCGCTTCCATGACTGACTCGCCGTGCGCTCCCATGGCTGACTCCCTGTCGCTCACGCTGATCGGCTGACGTCCACAGCCTCTGCCGCCGGCCCGCGACGGCGGCCAGGTCTTCCGGACAGTCCGACCTGGCCGAAAGACCAGTCGTGGGCGGCCGGGCCCTGGCTAAGCTGCCGGAATGGAGCTGACACCGACCGGATCCGTGACCTTCCTGCCCGGCGCGGGCGCCCACGCCGGGGCGCGTGCCCTCACGCCCGACGCCACCGTGCAGGCCGCCCTGACCGCCGCCTACGACGTGATCCGGCAGCCGCTGGGCGAGATCCTGCCGCGGCTGTCGGCGGTCCTCGCGGAGCTGATCCCGCACGGGGCGGCGGCCGAACTGTCCACCCACTGCGCGCACTCGCCGTTCAAGGTGTCCGGCGACGCGCCGTTCACCGGGCGGATCGGCGCGGCGGACCTGGAGCCGCTCTTCCTCGCCGGCGTTCCCGGACAGCCCTGGCAGGGGACGGCCCGGATCGCCGGGGCGGAGCGGTCGGTGGTCGCCGTGACGACCGACGCGACACCGAGGGGCGCGCTCCTCGTGCTCGTACGCGACGACGACGCTCCCCCGGCCGACCCACACGCGCTCGCGCTGACGCAGGCCCTCTGGTCGCTCGTGACCAGCCACTTCGACCGGTTGGCGACGGAGGCGACGCCCGGCGCGCTGGCCCGCTCACGCGCCGCCGCCGACGCCAGGGCCCGGACGATCGCGGAACTCGGCGAGACGCACTCGGCGGCGCTGACGGGGCTGCTGGGCGTACTGCGCAGCCGTCGCCTGGACGACGCGGCGGCGCGGGCGACGGCCACCGAACTGGCCGTGTCCGCGCTCATGGAGCTGCGGGCCGAGGCGGACCGGGACCGGGCCGTTGCCGAGGAGCGGGTCGACGAGGCTTTCGGACGGCTTTCGGACGCCCTGCGCGCGCTGTTGCGCCACAGCTGCGTCCGGCTGGAACTGGCGGCCCCGGACTCCGTCCGCAGGGTGGCCGCCGACGTGGCGCACGCGGCGCGGGCGATCGTGCGCGCGGTGGTGCTGACCGTGCTGGAGCAGGAGACGACGAGCCGCGTGCGGGTGGGGTGGCAGATCACCGATCAGGAGCTGCGGGCGACCGTACGGGACGACGGGCCGGGCACGCTGTCCACTTGCGACCTCGGTACCGCACGCGTCGGTGACCGGCTGAAGGTGCTCGGCGGGCGGCTGGAGGTGGACGCGGTGCCCGGCTGGGGCACCACGGTCACGGCGGTCGTCCCGCTGACGACGCCCGACGCGCCCCCTTCCGCCGATCCGCTGCGCTCGCTGGGGACGCGTGAACTGGAGGTGCTGGCGCGGCTCGCGCTCGGGCACCGCAACCGGACGATCGCGCGGGAACTGCACATCAGCGAGTCGACGGTGAAGTTCCACGTGGCGAAGATCCTGACCAAGCTGGGGGTCGCCTCGCGGGGCGAGGCGGCGGCCCTGTTCCACGCGGCGGCGTGAACACGCCCGTGCCGCCCCGGCCCGCGAGGGCAGGACGGGGCGGCACGGGGGTGCCGGTCGGTCAGCGTCCGAGCAGCCGCTTGATCTTCTTGCCCTTGGCCGACTCGTCGAGCGTCTTCCACAGCTTGGCGGACCCGGTGTAGGCGTACACGCCGGGAGCACCCTGCTCGGCGCACCCGTCGCCGTACGACACGATGCCGATCTGGTAGACGCCCTGACGGCCGGGCAGCTTGCGGAACAGCGGACCGCCGCTGTCGCCCTGGCAGGAGTCCTTGCCCTCGACTCCGGCGCAGACGTTGACCCGCTTGTCGTAGCCGGCGTAGGTGGCCTTGCACTCGATGTGCGAGAGCACGGGCACGTTCACCGCACGCAGCCGGTCGGGGAACGCCGGGATCTCGGTGTTGGTGTTGCCCCAGCCGGCGACCGTGGCCGAGGCGCCCGGCCGGATCAGGGCGTCGGTGCCGAGGGTCGGCAGGAGCACCGGAGCCGTGCCCCTGACCGGCTTGTCGAGCACCAGGAACGCCATGTCGTACGCCTCCTGGCCCTTGGCGTACCGGGGGTGGACGACGATGTCGGTGACGTTCCGCAGGGAGCCCTGCCGCTTCTTCGACAGCACGGTGCGCCCGACGGTGACCTCGATGGTTCTGGCCGCAGTGCCTTCGACGCAGTGCGCGGCGGTCAGCACCACGTTGCCGGCCAGCAGGCTGCCGCCGCAGAACTGCCGGTCCACGGCGCTGCCGCGGCCCTTCTCCAGCAGCGCGCTCATGAACGGGTACGCACCGTCCCGCTTCTCGGCGCCACCGATGATGTAGGCGCTGGGCCGGTCGTCCTTCGCCACCGGGGACGGCGCCGCCTGAGCGGTGGTCGCGCCGGATATCAAAAGGGCGAGTGCGGCGCCCGCCGCCGCACCGGCGACGGCCGTCCGCCCCGAATGGCGGCGGATGAATGGAATGCGCATGGGGGGTTTTCTCCGATTCGGTGAAATGACACCACGGCGGGGCGCAGGCCGAAATTGAGTCGACGACTCGTCAAGAAGCCTGCTGCTACCGGGAGTTATGACGCCGGCTCACATTAGGAGCCCCGGTATGGGCACGTCAAAAGAATGACGTCCGCGATTTTGTTGACGATGCGTCCGCTCTCCTTCTGTCCGCGCTTCCCGCTCCACTCAGACGGAGAAAAGGCGGAGGGGGTTCACTCACGACACCGAAATTTTTCTCCCGCCTCTGTCCCTCACCCGCTGTTCCGGGATTAGATGTGGCTTCCGGACGGCTCACCCGGCGGCCATCGCCCCCGCGGTGCGCCGCTCGCCCGGCGTATGCGGGAGGTGTAGAAAGAGGTCATGGCCGGACGCAACGGCCGCCCGCGCTCGGTTTTGCGGATGCGAACTGTCGCTGGTCAGGTCTTCCTTCTGCAGGTGGCGATCGTCGTCCTGCTCGTCGCCAGCGCCATGGCGGTACTGGTGCTCCAGTCCCGGTCCGCCAGCGAACGCGAGGCCCGCAACCGCTCGATCGCCGTGGCCGAGACCTTCGCCCAGGCGCCGGGTCTCGAAGAGGCCCTGGCCGGTCCCGACCCGACGGCGGAGCTCCAGGAACCGGCCGAGGCGGCCCGGGAGCGCTCCGGGGTCGATTTCATCGTCGTACTGAACCGCGAGGGCATCCGCTATACCCACCCGCTGCCCGACCGGATCGGCAAGAAGTTCGTGGGCGATCTCGGCCCGGCGCTGGAAGGCCGGGTCGTCACCGAGAAGATCACCGGGACGATCGGCCCGCTCGTACAGGCGCAGGTGCCGGTCACCGCCCGTGACGGCTCGGTCGTCGGCGTCGTCTCCGCCGGGATCACCGTCGAGAAGGTCAGCGGCGTCGTCGAGGAGCAGATTCCGCTGCTGTTCGGGGCCGCAGCCGCCGTGCTGCTCCTGGCCACGGGCGGGACGGCGCTGGTGAGCAGGCGGTTGCGCCGCCAGACCCGTGGCCTCGGCCCCGCCGAGATGACCCGGATGTACGAGCATCACGACGCGGTCCTGCACGCCGTACGGGAGGGCGTCCTCATCGTCGGGGGCGACGGCCGGCTGATGCTCGCCAACGACGAGGCGCGCCGGCTGCTCAACCTGCCGAACGAGGTGGAGGGAGTGCACGTCAGCGAGCTGGGGCTCGATCCGCAGACCGCCGGGCTGCTGGCCTCCGGCCGCAACGTCACCGACGAGGTCCACCCCGTCGGCGACCGCCTGCTCGCCGTCAACCAGCGGACCACGGACCGGCACGGCGGCCCGGCGGGCAGCGTGGCGACGCTGCGGGACACCACCGAACTCCAGGCGCTCTCGGGCAGGGCCGACGTGGCGCGGGAGCGCCTGAAACTGCTGTACGACGCCGGAACGGAGATCGGCACGACCCTCGACGTCGTGCGCACCTGCGAAGAGCTCACGGAGTTCGCGGCGGCCCGCTTCTCCGACTACGCCACGGTCGACCTGGTGGAGGCCGTGCTGCGCAGCGAGGAGCCGACCGCCACGGGCAGCGGCCCGGGCGTGGACCTGCGCCGGGTGGCGTTCCACGGCCTGAACCGGCACACGTCGCTCTATCCCCTCGGCAAGACGATCCGCTTCGTTCCCTCCTCGCCGATGGGGTTCAGTCTGGGCAAGGGCGAGGCGGTCCTCCAGCCGCGTCTGGGCAACTACGCCGGATGGGAGGAGCAGGACCCGGAAAGGGCACGCCAACTCGTCGAGCACGGCATCCACTCGATGATCGCGGTTCCGCTGCGCGCCCGCGGCGTCATCCTGGGCCTGGCGATCTTCTGGCGCTCCGAGAAGCCCGAGCCGTTCGAGGAGGAGGACCTCTCCGTCGCCGAGGAGCTGGTCGCCCGCGCCGCGGTGAGCGTGGACAACGCCCGGCGCTACACGCGCGAGCACACGATGGCGGTGACCCTGCAGCGCAGTCTGCTGCCCCGCGGCCTGCCGGAGCAGAGCGCCGTCGACGTCGCCTACCGCTACCTGCCCGCCCAGGCGGGGCTCGGTGGGCTCGGCGGCGTCGGCGGGGACTGGTTCGACATCATTCCGCTGCCCGGCGCCCGGGTCGCGCTCGTGGTGGGCGACGTCGTGGGCCACGGGCTGCACGCCGCCGCCACCATGGGGCGGCTGCGCACGGCGGTGCACAACTTCTCCACCCTGGACCTGCCCCCCGACGAGCTCCTGTGGCACCTCGACGAACTGGTCGCCCGCATCGACCAGGACGAGACGGGCGACGGCACGGACGCGGGGGTCACCGGCGCCACCTGTCTGTACGCGATCTACGATCCGGTGACCGGCCGCTGCACCATGGCGCGGGCCGGTCACCTCCAGCCGGCCGTCGTCCGTCCGGACGGCACGGCGTACTTCGCCGACGTGCCCGGCGGCCCGCCACTGGGCCTGGGCGGCCTGCCCTTCGAGACGTTCGACGTACAGCTGCCGGAGAACAGCCGGCTGGTGCTGTACACGGACGGACTCGTCGAGGACCGGGAGCGGGACATCGACGAGGGAATGGCGGTCCTGCTCCGCACGCTGGGCGACCACGCCGGCCGCACGCCGGAGGAGACCTGCGAGGAGGTGCTCGGCGCGCTGCTGCCCGTACGGCAGCGCGACGACATCGCCCTGCTCGTCAGCAGCACCCGGGTACTGGACTCCAGCCGGGTGGCGACGTGGGAGGTGCCCAGCGACCCGTCGGCGGTGGCCGGGGTACGGGCCGCCGTAACGGCCACACTGGCCGCGTGGGGCCTGGCGGAGGAGGCGTTCACCACCGAGCTGATCCTCAGTGAGCTGGTCACCAACGCCATCCGCTACGCCGCGGGTCCGATCGGCGTACGGCTGATCCGCGACCGCAGTCTGATCTGCGAGGTGTCGGACCGCAGCAGCACCTCCCCCCATTTGCGCCAGGCGGCGAACACGGACGAGGGCGGGCGCGGGCTCTTCCTCGTCGCGCAGTTCGCCGACCGCTGGGGAACCCGGTACACCGGGGACGGCAAGGTCATCTGGACGGAGCAGCCGCTGCCGGACGGCGGGGCGCCGCCGAGCCCGCTGTGAGGGGCCGACGGATCTCGCCCGTAAGGAAGTCGACGGCCGTCAGGTACCAGGCGTCGATCCCGGGCCCGTTCGGCTGCTTCTCGTAGAAGTAGAGCAGTCCGTTGGCGGTGGAGAGCCTGGGTGCGGTGGACGGGGACCGTCCGTCGCTCTCCCAGACGGTCTCGCAGCCGCTGCCGTCAACCGCCCCGCCGTCCGCCCCCAACACCCGCACTTGGGGGCGGTCCGGGGCGGTGCGGTTGGGGGGGCGGCGCCCGGCGGTCAGGGCCTGAGGTCGCCGACCACGTCCGCGGTGGCGGCGATCCCGTTCTGGATGGTCGGGCCCATGCTCGTACCGGCGAGGAAGAAGCCGAGCAGGGCGCAGACCAGCGCGTGCGAGACCTTCAGTCCTCCGTTGCGCAGGAAGATCACCGCGAGAATCAGCAGGAGCAGCACCAACGAGATCGAAATGGCCATGGTCAACCTCCTCCGCCGCGCGCGAATTGCGGCATTCGGCCGTCAGTCTGGCGCAGCGGAGGGGCCGTCCGGGCGGAAGACGTGTCCGCCGTACGGGTGTTGACTGTTGGTGACGGCGGTTACGCGTCGTGCGTACGGAGGAACCGCGCGAGGCCCGCGAGGTCGTCGGTGTTGATGTGGTCGACGTCCGCGGCCAGCAGCTCGGTCCAGAGGGCGTCCCGCGCCGGTCCCGGCAGGTCGGGCGTCGCCCAGAAACGGACGCGCTGCTCACGCCGGTGCGCGGCGGACACGACCGCGCGCAGCTTCGCCCGCTGCGCGTCGGGGAACGGTCCGGAGCCCTGCCAGGTGAAGCTGTGCGACCAGTTGCCGCTGATCAGCGGGATGAGGCCGGCGGAGGCCGGGCCGCCGAGGTCGTCGAGGCGCCCGTCGTAGAAGGCGTGGCGCACCCGCTGGGCCTCCAGCGGGACGCGGGCCGCGCGGTCGCCGGAGACGACCGCGGTCACCGCGCCGGGACGGACGCGGCCGTGTGCGTACGTGGTCAGCATCCGGCGGTGGCGGCGCAGTTGGCGATGCAGTTCGAGGTAGGCGGCGGCGCCGTCGTTCTTGATGTCGACGAGGAGCTGCACGGGGCGGCGGTGTCCCCGGTACACGCTGCCGTGGTTGGCCCGCACGCGGGCGGCGAGCGGCGCCAGGTACAGCGATTCGAGCGTGCGGGAGGGATCGAGCTCCACCGGATCGTGGGCGACGAGGAGTTGCCCGTCGACGAGGAAGACGTCGGCCTCGACGCTCGTGAAGCCGTGGGAGAGGGCGTCGTGCAGGGGACGCTCGTGGTGGTAGTCGTTGTGCGCGTGCGCGCGCCGCAGCGGTCTCGGGCCGGGCTTGTGCTCGGCGGCCCGGGCGTACGCGGGAGCGGCGACGGCTCCCGCCAGAGCGGCGGCGAGGGTGGTGACGACTGCGCGACGGGTGGGCGCGGCGACGGCCATGGTGCCTCCGGAGACGTACGGGGCGTTCGCGACTCCGGCGAGTATCCGCTCGGCTCCGCCCTGATGGGCAGGGCCACGACAAGAGTTCCGCCACCTGTCGCCGCAGGTTCAGAACGCTGTCGCGGCGTCAGGCCGGTGCGGCGGCGCGGGCAGTTCGGGGGCGGCAGGCCGGTTCGGCGGCGAGGGCAGTTCGGGGCGACGGCAGCTCGGGGGCGGCAGGCAGGGGATCAGGCCGCCGCGACGTCCTCCCAGCGGAGCGTACGGTCGCACCAGCGCTCCAGCAGGACACGGTCGTGGCCGACGGCCAGCAGGCCCGCGCCGCTTTCACGCCGGTACCGCTCGACGACCGCGACCAGGAAGGCCGTCGTCGAGGCGTCGAGCATCGCCGTCATCTCGTCGCACACCAGCCAGCGGGGGCGCAGCACCAGGGCGCGGGCCAGGCAGGCGCGTTGCAGCTGGCCGTCGCTCACCTCGTGCGGGCGGCGGCCCAGCAGGTCGTCGCCGAGTCCCACGGTCCGGGACAGCGCGTCCACCGCGGCGGCCGCCTCGCCGCGCCTTCCGGTGGCGCGCAGCGGCTCGGCGATCAGGTCGCGCAGGCTCAGGCGGGGGTCGGCGGACAGGCGGGGCTGCTGGAACACCACGCCGATCGCCGTGCGCTGTGCGCGCGGGGCGCGGTGGCGCCATCCCGTGACGCGGTGGCCGTCGAGGGTGACGGTTCCGGCGTCGGGGCGGTGCAGCAGGGCGGCGACCCTGGCGAGGGTCGACTTGCCGCAACCGCTCGGCCCGAGCAGGCCGACCGCTTCCCCGGGGGCGACGGTCAGGTGCGCGCCCCGGACCACGGGGGCCCCGCGCTCGTATCCGGCGGTGATCGCGTCGAGTTCAAGCACGGGAACGCTCCTCGGCCGGCGGGTGGTGGCAGGCGACGCCGTCCGTGAGGACCGGCCGAACGGCGCAGGCGTCGGTGGCGTACGCACAGCGGGCCTCGAAGGCGCACCCCTCGGGCAGGTCGCCCAGCTCGGGCGGCATGCCGGGGACGGGCGTGAAGGCGCGCTCGGGAAGGGCGTCCAGCAGACCCCGGGCGTACGGGTGACGGGGGCCGGGGTCCGAGAAGAACCCGGCGGCGTCTGCGAGTTCGACGATCCGTCCCGCGTACATCACCGCGACGCGGTCCGCGACGCGTTCGGCCGCCGCGAGGTCGTGGGTGATCATCAGCAGGGCGTGCCCCTCGTCGACGTGCCGGCGCAGTTCGTCGACGGTGCGGTCGACGAGGTCGCGGTCGAGGCCGGTGGTCGGCTCGTCCGCGAGCAGCAGGGGCGCGTCGCCGACGAGGGCGAGGGCGGTCGCGGCGCGCTGCGCGAGCCCGCCGGACAGCTCGTGGGGGTAGCGGTCGAGGTGGTCCGCGGGGAACGCGGCCCGTTCGGCCGCCGCGCGGGCCGCCGCGCGCATCTCACGCTTCGGCGTGCCGGTCAGTTCGCGCAGCGCCTCCGCGAGCTGTGCTCCGACGGTCCGTACGGGGGTGAGGTGCGCGGCGGGGCTCTGCGGCACGAGTCCGAGGCGCCGTCCGCGCACGGTGCGCGCCAGGGTGCGCTCGTCGGCGGTGAGCAGATCGACGTCGCCGAGGAGCGCGGAGCCCGCGGTCATGGCGTTGCCCGGGAGCAGCCCGAGGAGAGCGGAGGCGAGTACGGACTTGCCGCAGCCGCTCTCGCCGACCAGGGCGAGGCACTCCCCCGCCGCCAGGTCGAAATCGGCGCCGGTGACGGCCGCGATGTGCCGCCCGCCCCGCATTCGGAAGCGTACGGACAGGCCCCGTACCGACAGCAGGGGCGTCCCGGACGCGCCTTCGCGCGCGACCGAGGAGGCGTCGTGTGCGGGAGCGGAGGCGTGCCCGGGAACGGTCGTGGAAGGCACGCGGGGCCGCGCGGCGGCCGGCTCGCCCTGCTCGGGCGTGACGCCCTCGGGGCCCTCCTGCGGCGTTCTCACGGCCTCCTGGCTCGTCGTCACAGCGTTCTGGGGCGTCGTCACAGCATCAGCTCCGATCGGCGGCGCGGGTTGATCCGCTCCCGCCACGCGCCCGCGAGGCCCGCGATGGCCAGCGTGGGGACGATCAGGAGGAGACCGGGGAAGAGAGTGGGCCACCAGTCGCCGGCGAGCAGCGAACCGCGCGCCGACTGGACCAGGTTGCCCAGGCTCGCCTGGTGCGTCGGCAGGCCGAGACCCAGGAACGAGAGCGCCGACTCGTGCCACATCGCGTGCGGGACCATCAGGACGGCGGCGAGCCCGGCCTGCGGCAGGACCCCCGGCAGCAGGTGCCGTACGGCGACCCGCCACCGGGAGGCGCCGCCGGAGACCGCCGCGTCGATGTACGGGCGCGAGCGCAGGGACAGCACCTCGGAGCGCACGATGCGGGCCGTGGAGAGCCAGTGGGTCAGAGCCACCGACACGATGACCGGCCCCACGCCCGGCCGGAACATCGCCACGACGAAGATGCCGAGCAGCAGGTGCGGGACGGACGAGAAGGTGTCGACGAGCCGCATCACCACCCGGTCCGTCCAGCCGCCGAACGCCGCCGCGGCGGCTCCGACCGCCGTACCGATGACGGTGGCGGCGAGCGCTGCCACGAGCCCGACGAGGAGGGAGACGCGCAGCCCGTACACGCAGCGCAGC
The DNA here is from genome assembly GCF_053610585.1 of Streptomyces sp. NPDC054887. Classification (NCBI taxonomy): domain Bacteria; kingdom Bacillati; phylum Actinomycetota; class Actinomycetes; order Kitasatosporales; family Streptomycetaceae; genus Streptomyces; species Streptomyces sp. NPDC054887. The sequence goes on from NZ_JBSGYQ010000073.1 coordinate 25,430, forward strand.
AGCAGGTCGCGGCCGACGTCGTCCGTCCCGAAGGGGTGTGCCCAGGACGGCGGCCGCAGCCTCGCCGACAGGTCGACGGCCTGCTGGTCGAGGTCGGCCAGCGGCGGTACGACGAGGACGGCGAGCAGCACGGCCGCCACGACGACGGCGGACGTACGGACGCGGACCGTGCGTGTCGAGCGGCGGGTGCGGCCGTGCGAGCGCCAGGTGCCCGTAGCGGTTTCAGCCATCGAAGCCCACTCTCGGGTCGGCGAGTCCGTACAGCACGTCGGACAGGAGATTGCCCGCCAGGACCGCCGCCGTGGCGAGGACGGTGAGCGCCGCGAGCAGGGGGAAGTCCACGGACGTCGCCGCCTGTACGGTCGCCGCCGCGATGCCGGGCCAGCTGAACACCGTCTCGACGAGCAGGGCGCCGGTGATGAGTTCGGGCACGCGTGAGCCGACGAGAGTGAGCGTCGGCAGCATCCCGGAGCGCAGGGCGTGCCCGAGGAGCACGGTGCGTTCGCTCAGTCCCCGCGCGCGGGCGCCGCGCACGGGGTCCTCCTCCAGCGCGTCGGCGACGCCCTGGCGCACGTAGAGGAAGAACCAGGGAAGCTGCGAGACGCCGAGAACGGCGGCGGGCAGCACCAGATGCTCGGCGACCTGCCCGAACGTCACCACGTCACTGCCGGTGTCCGTCAGACCGCCCGCGGGCAGGACGTCCAGCCGCAGCGCGAAGAACCACATGGCGAGCAGGCCGAGCCAGAAGGCGGGGGCCGCTTCCAGGGTGTACGCCGCCGAGCCGACCGCCCGGTCCAGCCAGCCGCCCTGCCTGCGCGCGGCCAGCACGCCCAGCGACGTACCGAGGGCGATGGCCACGAGGAACGCGGTGCCGGCCAGCAGCACGGACCAGCCGAGGCGTTCGGCGACGACGTCGGTGACGGGCCGGCGCATCACGCTGGAGTCGCCGAGGTCCCCGGCGACGGCCGAGGTCAGCCAGTTCCACCAGCGTTCGACGAGCGGCTGGTCGACGCCGAGGTTGGCCCGCAGCTGGTCGAGGTTCTCCTGCGAGGCGGTGAGGCCCGCGGTGCCCGCGTACGCCTTGACGGGGTCGAAGGGGGAGGCGGCGGCGACGGCGAACACGCCGAAGGTCACCGCCAGCAGGACGGGGGCGGCGAACAGGAGCCGCCGCCCCGCCATCCTCGCCATCGGCCCCCAGGGGAGCTTGTGGCCCGGGTGCGTCACTTCTTCGGGGTCCAGTCCTCGACGTTCCACCACGGCCCGGAGGCCAGGCCGTGGTCGTGCGGCTCGGTCTGCGTCGTCAGGCCGGACCACTTGTCGTCGACGACGTACAGGTGGTCGATGTGGGTCAGGAAGGTGTATCCGGGGTTCTTCACGAGTTCGCGCTGGACGGTGTCGTACGCGGCCCTGCGGTCGGCCGTCCCGCCGCTCTCGCGGCCCTTCTTGAGCGCCTTGTCGACGGCGGGGTTGTCGTACCACGCCATGTTGTTGAAGGCGTCGCCCGCGAGGGAGGACCGGAGCAGCGTGTACTGGTCGAAGTCGGGGTCCCCGGGCGCGCCGCCGCCCGCGAGCACCGCGTCGTGCTTCATGCGCGGCATGATGACCTCCCAGGTGCCGGCCTGGGTCCTGACGTCGATGCCGGCCTTCTTCGCGTCGGACGCGTAGGCGAGGGCGTGGTCCTGGCGGAGCTTGTCGCCGGAGAGGTACCAGAGCGGGAACCGCGCGCGTACGCCGTCCTTGACGCGGATGCCGTCGGCGCCGGGCTTCCAGCCGGCCTCGTCGAGAATCTTCTTCGCCCGGGCGAGGTCGTGCGTGCGCTCGGTGCCCTTGGCGAACCAGGGGCTGTCGGTCGGCACGGGCCCGTAGGCCGGCTTGCCCGCGCCCTCCAGGATCCTGTCGACCATGGCGCGGCGGTCGACGGCGACGTCGAGTGCCCGCCGTACCGCCGTGTCGCCCGCGACCTTGTTGTGCGTCGGCAGGGTGACCGTGCGGTAGTCGAAGGACCGGGCGGCGTACGTCGTCCTGCCGTCGTCGTCCTTGAAGGTGTTGGCGAGGTTGGGCGGCAGGATGGCGCCGTCGAGGTCGCCGGCGCGCAGCCGCGTGGCGCGCACGTCGTCGTCCTTGATGATCGCCATGGTGAACTTCTTCACCTTCGGCTCGCCGCCCCAGTAGTGCGGGTTGGCCCTGAAGCTGAGCTTCTCGCCCTGGGACCAGCCGGTGAGGACGTACGGCCCGGTGCCGACCGGCTTCGTCGTGAAGGAGCCGCTGTTGACGTCCTGCCGGCCGGCGACGTGCTCGGGAGCGATCGGCAGGACGGTGCGCTGGGCGAACGGCGCGTACGGGTACTTCAGCGTGAAGACGACCTTGTGGTCGCCGTCCGCCCTGACCTCCCTGATCGCGTCCAGCTCCGTCTTGGAGGCGTTGTTGGTCTTCTTGTCGAGGATGGTCCGGTAGGTGAAGACCACGTCCTTGGACGTGAAGGGCCTGCCGTCGCTGAACCGCACGCCCTGGCGCAGCGTGTACGTGTACGTCCGGCCGTCGTCGGAGACCTCGGGCAGCTCGGCTGCGAGGGCCGGCCGGAGCTCCATGTCCTCGTCGAAGGTGAGGAGCCCGTCGAAGATCTTGGAGTTGCCGTCCTTGCCGTACCCGAGGAGCGGGCTGAGCGTCTCCGGTTCGTACGCGATGCCGACGACGGCGGAGTCCCCGGCGCCGGATCCGGCCGCGCTCCCGCCCGGCTTCGAGCAGGCCGCCGCGCTGATGGCCAGTGTTCCGGCCAGCGTCGCGGCGGCCGCCCCACGTATGGATCGGGACAGCATGCCTCGCCACACCCCTAATAAAGATCAACAGTTATTGCGAACAGCTCGCAATTAAACCGTATGTAGAGGGGTGCTTGATCCACTGCCCCTTACCGGGGCGCCGGCAGGCCGACGAGTTCCGCCACCGCGTCCGTGTGCGCGCCCGGCGCGCCCAGCGCGACGGAGTCGGCCTTGGCGCGCTTGAGGTACAGGTGCGCGGGGTGTTCCCAGGTCATCCCGATGCCGCCGTGCAACTGCACGCACTCCTCGGCCGCGTGCACCGCGACCCTGGAGCAGTACGCCTGCGCGACCGCCACCGCGAGGGGCGCGTCCGGGCTGCTGGTGGCCAGGGCGTCGGCGGCGTTGCGGGCGGCGGCCCGCGCGGAGACGACTTCCAGCCACAGCTGCGCCATGCGGTGCTTGAGCGCCTGGAAGGACCCGACCGGGCGGTTGAACTGTTTGCGGTCGCGGGTGTACCGGACGGTCTCCTCCAGGCACCACTCGGCGAGCCCCAGCTGCTCGGAGGCCAGCAGCCCGGCGCCCGCGAGCAGCCCGCGCCGCACGGGAGCCCCGGCCGACGCGGCGAGCCTGCGGCCCCGCGCTCCTTCGAGGGTGACGGTGGCCAGCGGCCGGGTCAGGTCGAGCGGCGTCAGCGACTCGACGGCGACGCCGGGCGCCCCCGCCTCCACCGCGTACAGCCCGTCGTCGGCCGGTACGAGCAGCACCCCGGCGGCGGCCGCGTCCGCGACAGCCGTGACGCGGCCGCTGAGCGTGCCGTCCTCCGCCGTTGCCACGCGCGGCGGTTCAGCGCCGGGCGCGGCGGACAGCGGGACGGCGAGCACCACGACGGTACGGCCGCCCGCGAGGGCCCCGAGCAGTTCGGCGACGGCGGTCTCGGCGGCGCTGTCGGCACTGTCGGTGTTGTCGGCGGTGCCGGCGCAGCCCAGCAGCGTCTCGGCGGCGACGACCGCTCCCGTGAGGTACGGGGTCGGGGCGACGCTGCGCCCCAGTTCCTCGAGCACCACCGCCGCCTCACGGTGCGTGGCGCCCTGGCCGCCGAGCTTCTCCGGCACGAGGAGCCCCGCCAGCCCCATGTCGGTGGCGAGCGCGGACCACAGCCGGGGGTCGTACGGCGTGTCCGACTCCGCGCGGGTGAGGACGGCCGCGGCGTCGCAGCGGTCGGCGAGGAGGGAGCGCACGGCCGCGCGGAGGTCGTCCTCGGCCTCGGAGTAGAGCAGGTCAGTCATCGGGCCAGGTCCTTCCAGGCGATGTCCTTGTCGCTGCGCGGCTCGGACGGCAGGCCGAGTACGCGTTCCGCGACGATGTTGAGCAGCACCTCGCTCGTACCGCCCTCGATGCTGTTGCCCTTGGAGCGCAGATAGCGGTAGCCGGCGTCGCGGCCGGTGAAGTCGACGTGTTCGGGACGGCGCATGGTCCAGTCGTCGTACAGCAGCCCCTCGTCGCCGCGCAGCTCCACCTCCAGGCCGCTGATCTCCTGGTTGAGGCGGGCGAAGGCGAGCTTCATGCCCGAGCCCTCCGGTCCCGGCTGGCCGACGGCGAGCTGCTGGCGCAGCCGCTCCCCGGCGAGGCGGGCGACCTCGGCCTCGACCCACAGGTCGAGCAGGCGCCGGTGCAGGTCGTGGGTGCGCAGTTCGGGGCGTTCGCGCCAGGTCTTCGCGACGGGGCCGATCATGCCGCCCTCGCGGGGGATGCGGGAACCGCCGATCGAGACGCGCTCGTTCATGAGCGTGGTCTGCGCGACCTTCCAGCCCTCGCCGACGGGCCCGAGGCGCCGGCTGTCGGGGATGCGCACGCCGGTGAGGAAGACCTCGTTGAACTCGGCCTCGCCGGTGATCTGGCGCAGCGGCCTGACCTCCACCCCGGGGTCGGTCATGTCGCACACGAAATACGTGATGCCCTGGTGCTTGGGCAGGTCGGGGTCCGTACGGGCGATGAGGATCGCCCAGCGGGCCACGTGGGCGCTGGAGGTCCACACCTTCTGGCCTTCGACGACCCAGTCGTCGCCGTCGCGCACCGCGCGGGTGCCGAGGGCCGCGAGGTCGGAGCCGGCGCCGGGCTCGCTGAACAGCTGGCACCACACCTCCTCGCCCACCCACAGGGGCCGCAGGAGGCTCCGCTTCTGCTCCTCCGTGCCGAAGCGCAGGATCGTCGGCGCGGCCATGCCGAGGCCGATGCCGATGCGCCGCGGGTCGTTGTCGGGCGCGCCGGCCGCCGCCAGCTCGGCGTCCACTACGGCCTGGAGGGAGCGGGGCGCCCCGAGGCCGCCGAGTCCCTCGGGGTAGTGCACCCAGGCGAGTCCGGCGTCGAAGCGCGCCTTCAGGAAGTCCGTGCGGTCCGTGGTGGCCGGCGGATGGGCCGCCAGCAACTCCTGGGTCAGAGCGCGCACTTCGGTCGCGTCCGTCATCGGGCCACCCCCTCGGGTACGACGACCACACGGCCGGTGGTCGTGCCGTCGGCGACGCGCTGCACGGCGTCCGCCGCGTCCTTCATGGCCACGCGCTCGCTGACCAGCGGCTTGACGGCGCCCTCGGCGGCCAGCCTGGTCAGCTCCTCGTGGCAGGCGAGGATCGCGGCCGGGTCCTTGGTGTTGTAGAGGCCCCAGTGGAGGCCGAGGATCGCGTAGTTCTTCACCAGGGCGTGGTTGAGCGCCGGGGCGGGGATCTCGCCGCCTGCGAAGCCCACCACCACGATGCGGCCCTCGAAGGCGACGCACTTGGCCGACTTCGCGTACGCGTCGCCGCCGACCGGGTCGTAGACGACGTCCGCGCCCCGCCCGCCGGTGGCCTCCTTGACCTTGGCGACGATGTCCTCGGTGCGCCGGTCGATCACCAGGTCGCAGCCCAGGTCCCGGGCGACCCGGGCCTTGTCCGGTCCGCCCACCACGCCGATGACGGTGGCGCCGGCCGCCTTGCCGAGCTGTACGGCGGCGCTGCCGACGCCGCCGGCCGCCGCGTGCACCAGCAGGGTCTCCCCGGCCCGGATGCGCGCCCGGCGGTGCAGGCCGAACCAGCCCGTCTGGTAGCCGATGTGCAGGGCCGCCGCCTCGGCGTCGTCCAGCGACTCGGGAGCGGGCAGCACGGCCGCCGCGTCCACGACGACGTACTCCGCGAGACCGCCGTGCGGCAGCGCCGGGTTGGCGATCACCCGGCGGCCGTCCTCCGTCTCGCCGCAGATCTCCACGCCCGGGGTGAAGGGCAGCGGCGGACGCACCTGGTACTGGCCGCGGCAGAGCAGGGCGTCCGGGAAGTTGATGTTCGCGGCGCGCACCCTCAGCTGGAGCTGCCCCTCGCCCGGTGTGGGCCTCTCGACCTCGTCGAGCCGCATCACCTCGCCGGGCTCGCCGTTCTCGTGCACTCGCCATGCCTGCATCCGAGACCCTCCACAACACCGTAGGCAGTACCACGCTGGCCGCATACTAAGCGGTCGCTTGCCTCCATGGGAACAGTCCCGGCCCGATCGGCCCGACCTGCACCGGTCCGGCCGGCCGTGCGGCGCCGCCCGATCAGCCGGTCTTCGGCCTCGCCCTCACGTGCATCCGCTCCCCCTGCGGCCCGAAGAGGCTCAGGAACTCCGCGGGCGCGTCCCCCACCGGCCCGAACCAGTGCGGCACCCGCGTGTCGAACTCCACCGCCTCACCGGCCCCGATCTCCAGGTCGTGCGGGCCCAGCACCACCCGCAGCCTGCCCGACAGGACGTACAGCCACTCGTACCCCTCGTGCGTCCGGGGCTCGGGTTCCTCACCGGTCCGCCGCGAGATGACCTTGTACGCCTGGAGGCCGCCGGGCTGGCGGGTCAGCGGAAAGTACGTCTGCCTGCCCCGTTCGAACGGCTTCGTCCGCACCCGCGGGTCTCCGACCGGCGGCGCGCCGACCAGTTCGTCGAGCGGCACCTGGTGGGCGCGGGCGATCGGCAGCAGCAGTTCGAGGCTGGGCCTGCGGCCCCCGGACTCCAGCCGGGAAAGGGTGCTCACCGAGATGCCGGTCGCCTCGGAGAGGGCCGCGAGCGTGGCCCCGCGCTCTTTACGCAGTCTGCGCAGGCGCGGGCCCACCTCGTTCAGTACGCCGTCGAGATTCCGCTCTTCGTCGTTGGGATCCATGGGGCCATTGCAGGATCGGCAACGGCACTTGTCAATCGCGAGGGCCGTCAGGCCGGCACCTCGTTGCCGGCCGCCGCCGGTCCGACGAGCTCCTCCAGTACGTCCTCCATGGTGACGAAGCCGATCACCGTGCCCTTGCCGCCGGTGACGGCGGCCAGGTGGGTGCCCGCGGCGCGCATGGCGGTCATGGTGTCGTCGAGCGGCGTGTCGATCTCCACACGGATCACCGGGTGCAGCGCGGCGCGCGGGAACGGCCGGGTGCGCTCGACGACGCCGAGGGCGTCCTTGATGTGCAGGTAGCCCAGCACCTCGTCGCCCGGACCGGTGACCGGCAGCCGGGAGTATCCCCAGGTCCCGGCCGCCCGCTCCAACTGCTGCGGAGTGGTGGTGTGCGGGACGGTGACGATCCTGCTCAGCGGCACCATCACCTCGCCCACGGGCCTGTTGCCCAGCTCCAGGGCGTCGCGCAGCCGCTCCCCGTCGGCCGGGGCCAGCAGGCCGGCCTCGCTGGAGTCCTTGACCAGACGGGCCAGCTCGTCGTCGGTGTAGACGGACGTGACCTCGTTCTTGGGTTCGACGCCGAGCATCCGCAGCAGCAGGTTGGCGAAGGCGTTGATGCCGAAGACGACCGGCCGCAGGGCGCGGGTCAGGGCCACCAGGGCCGGAGCCAGCGCCAGGGCGGTCGGCGCCGGAGCGGCGAGCGCGATGTTCTTGGGCACCATCTCGCCGACCAGCATGTGCAGGTACGTCGCCAGCGTCAGCGCGATCACGAACGCGATCGGGTGGATCAGCGCCTCGGGGACGCCGACGGCCTGGAACGGCGGCTCCAGCAGGTGGGCGATGGCCGGCTCGGCGACCGCGCCCAGCACGAGCGAGGAGATCGTGATGCCCAGCTGGGCGGTGGCCATCACGGCCGAGAGGTGTTCGAGCCCCCACAGCGTGCTCTTGGCCCGGCGGCTGCCCCGCAGGGCCTCCGGCTCGATCTGGCTGCGCCGTACGGAGATGAGGGCGAACTCCGCGCCGACGAAGAACGCGTTGGTGAGGAGGGTGAGCGCGCCCAGGGCGAGCTGGAAGGCGGTCATCGGACTTCCTCGGCGATCTTCGCGGCGGGTGCGGGCGTCCGTACGGACTCGTCCGCCGGCTCCGGGGCGGGCCCGGTGATGCGGACGCGGTCGGCCCGGTGGTGCTCCACGTCCAGGACGGCGATCTTCCAGTCGTCCACGTCGAGCCGGTCGGCGGGCGCCGGGATGCGCTCCAGGCGCGTCGCGATGAGCCCGGCGAGCGTTTCGTAGGGTCCGTCGGGGGCGGTGAAGCCGATCTCCTGGAGCTGGTCCAGGCGTACGCTGCCGTCCGCCTCCCACACCGCGCGGCCCTCGGCCGACGGGGCGCCGGGCTCCAGGCCGGGACGCTCGTGCGGGTCGTGTTCGTCGCGCACCTCGCCGACGACCTCCTCGACGACGTCCTCGACCGTGGCGACGCCGGCGGTGCCGCCGTACTCGTCGATGACGACGGCCATGGTGCGACTGCGCCGAAGCTGCGCGAGCATCCGGTCCACCGGGAGCGAGTCCGGCACCAGCAGCGGCTCGGTGGCGAGCTCGGTGACCGGGGTACGGGCGCGCTTCGTCTCGTCGAGGGCGAGCACGTCCCGGATGTGCACGGTGCCGATCACCTCGTCCAACGTCTCGCGGTAGACGGGGAACCGGGAAAGGCCGGTGGCGAGCGTCAGGTTGGCGGCGTCGGCCGCGGTGGCGCGCGCCTCCAGGGCCTGGACGTCGACGCGCGGCGTCATGACGTTCTCGGCGGTCAGCTCGCTCAGGTGCAGGGTGCGGACGAACAGCTCGGCGGAGTCGTGCTCGATCGCGCCCTCGCGCGCGGAGTGCCGCGCCAGGGCGACCAGCTCCTGCGGCGTACGGGCGGACGCCAGTTCCTCGGCGGGTTCCAGGCCGAAGCGGCGCACCATGCGGTTGGCGGTGTTGTTGAGGTGGTGGATCAGGGGACCGAAGGCGGCGGTGAACGCGCGCTGCGGACCGGCCACGACCTTGGCGACGGCCAGCGGGCTGGCGATCGCCCAGTTCTTCGGGACCAGCTCGCCGACCACCATGAGCACCACGGTGGACAGGGCGACGCCGAGGAGCGTCGCGACGGTGGACACGGCCCCCGAGGGCAGCCCGGCCGCCTCCAGGGGGCCGCGCAGGAGCACGGCCAGGGACGGCTCGGCGAGCATGCCGATGACCAGTGAGGTCACGGTGATGCCCAGCTGGGCGCCAGAGAGCTGGAACGTGAGGCGCTTGGCGGCCTTCAGGGCGCTCGCCGCGCCCCGCTCACCGGCCTGCGCGGCCCGCTCCAGCTCGCCGCGCTCGGCCGTGGTCAGCGAGAACTCGGCCGCGACGAACAACGCGCAGGCCAGAGTCAGTGCGAGTGCGAGGAGCAGGAGGAGTACTTCGGTCACCGTGCCACCTCCGTCCCGGTGTGCGACAGGACGGACATGGCACGGCTCGTACTGGGAGGCTCACCCATTGCGGGACTGCGGCTCCTTCTTGGTTCAGGTGTCGGGGCGGGGCGGAAAACCCTGCCCACCCATAGTAAAGGGGGCGCAAAGCGGTGCCGGGTGACGGTGATCACAGACCCGGGCGCGGGCGTGGCGCGGCCCCCCCCCCGCAACGCCCCCCGCCGGCGCCCCCCCCACGACACCAG
>NZ_JBSGYQ010000074.1:0-34471 GCF_053610585.1 Streptomyces sp. NPDC054887
CCCCGGAACGAAAGTTCCGGGGCCACCCCTTTTCGGCGTTCCGCTCAGCAGACGGCGGGCTTGCGCCAGGAGCATTCGAGGGACGCGTCGGCGGCCCCGGCGGCGGGGGGAGCGACAGCCCGGGGGGCGGTCGGGCGCACCAGGACGGTGCGGTCGGTGGTCGAGGAGGCGAGGGTGGTCACGATGGCGTCCTCGATGGACTTCACCGACGCCGCCAGGTGGTTGTTGAGGACGATGCTGAAGACGAGCTCGCGGCCGCCCGCGTCCGTGACGTAGCCGGAGAGGCCGGACGCGCCGGTCAGGGTGCCCGTCTTGGCCCGGGCGTTCAGGGCGGCGGGGGTGTTGCACATGCGCGAGCGCAGCGTGCCGCCGGTCGCGCGGTCCGGGGCGCAGGCGACGGGCAGGGACGCGTACCAGTCGGCGTACCAGGGCGCGGTGCGCACGGCGAGGAGCAGCTCGGTGAGCTGGGCGGTGGGAATGTTGTTCATGCGGGAGAGGCCGGAGCCGTCGACCTGACGGAGGACGGCCGTGTTCACGCCTTCCTTCTTCAGGTACGCGGAGATGCCCGCGAGGCCGGCGCTCCAGGTGCCGCGGCCGGTCGTCTCGTAGCCGATGGTCTTGGTGAGGGCCTCGGCGTGCATGTTGTTGGACAGCTTCATGAAGGGGCGCACCAGCTCCCTCAGCGGCATGGAGGTGTGCGACGCGAGCGGCTCGGCTTTCGCGGGGGTGGCGCGGCCGAGGCGGGTGGGGCCGCTGACGCGTACGCCGTGGGCTTCCAGCGCGTCGGCGAAGACGGCGGCGGCGTAACCGGTCGGCTCCCAGACGCTGACCCACTCCTTGGTCGGGTTGGCGCCGACGGGGATGTCACCGCTGACCACGATCGTGTTCGAGCCGTGCTCGCGCTCGACGGTGAGGGTGTCGGGCCGGCCCGCGGGGACGGTGGTGGCGCGGACGTCGAGATCGACGTAGTCGGTGCGCGGGGTGAGGCGCATCTCGGGTTCGGCTCCCGGTTCGGCGCCGGGGGCCGCCTCGACGATGACGGAGCCGGCGTCGTAGTCGGTGTCCGGTGCGACGGTGAGCGCCGAGATCTGTGCGGAGTAGTACGAGGATTCGTCGTCGGCGGCCCAGGAGCGGCCGAGGCGCTGGGTGTCGAAGCGGGTGTCGTCGGCGACGAGGCGGCCGGTGACGCGCTTGATGCCGGAGGCGGCCACCTCGGCGGCGAGCGCGTCGTAGTCCGCGGCCAGGGTGGTGGGGTCCCCGGAGCCGCGGAGGTAGAGATCGCCGCGCAGCACGGAGCCGTGGCGGACGCCGGTGGCCAGGGCGTCCGTACGGAAGCGGTGGTCGGGCCCGAGGACGGCCATGGCGGCGGCGGAGGTGGGCAGCTTGGTGTTGGAGGCCGGCATGAGCCGGTCGCCGCTGTCGCGCTGGTAGAGCGTTCTTCCGGTGGAGGCGTCGGCGACGACGACGCTCGCGGCGCCGCCGTCGAGGCGGGCGTCGGTGAGGATGGTGTCGATGGCGCCCTTGAGGCCGGTGTCGGAGGGCCCGGCGACGGTGGCGCCGGACGAGCCCCAGGCCAGCGCACCGGCGAGCACGACGGCCAGGGTCCATGCGCGGGTGCGGGCGCGCGGGCGGGTGCGGGCGGCTGTGGGGGAGGGGGAGCGGAACGCGGGGATCGTGCGGCGGGGGGCGCGGATCACGGGTCTACTCATGCTGAGGAGCATCGCGGACGGGCGTGGCGGGGGGAAGGAGGCGCGTGCCGGGCGTGGTGGGAACAGCGGGGCGCCCGGCCGGGCGCGTTCGGTCGGCGGTGACGGCGCGCAGGGGGCGCGCCGCCGGGTGCGTTCAGTCGGCGGTGACGTCGCCGAAGCCGGTCACCTCCACGGCGGGGCCGAGCGAGTCCAGGCCCCGGAGCCGGCCGTCCCCGTCCCCGAACGGGAAGGCGATGCGCCGCAGGCCGGGCAGCGCGGCCAGCGGCGACACGTCGATGTCCTTCTCCAGCGAGGAGATGGTCAGCGTGCGGAGCCCGCGAAAGGACCGCACGACGCTGTCCAGGTCACTCTGGACGACGGTCCCCCGCAGAACGAGCTGGTGGACCGACGGCGCCGCGAAGGAGGGCGGCGCCGACTCCAGGTACCCGGCGTACAGGTGCAGGAGCCGCAGGTCCGTGAGGAGCGCCAGCTCCTCCCAGTCCGCCGCTCCGTACGGGCCGCCGAACCGTCCGAGCGTCAGCGCCTGGAGCCGTTGGAGTCCGCCGAGTCCGCGCAGGCCGTCGGCCGGCGGGCCGTCCGGTTGGAGGCTGAGGTCGGTCAGGGACGCGGGGGCCGGCAGCCCGGCCACCGGGGGGAGGCCGGCGCCGCCGAGCCGCAGGGTGTGCAGCCGGCTCAGCGACGACAGGACTCCGAGGTCCGCGTGGGGGACCTCGTCGAGGTACACGGTGTGCAGACCGGTCCCCGCCAGCGCCGACAGGTCCGTGAGAGCCGGACAGTCGGAGATGTCCAGATGGCCGAGGTCCTGCTGCCCCCGGAGGAACTCCAGGGAGGTGAGCCGGTCGTTCTCCCGGACCCTGACGCTGTCCAGTCCGGTGGTGCGCGCGTACGAGACGAGTCCCTCGGGTGCGAGGTCACCCCTGGCTTCGAGCCACGGACGGCCGCCGAGCCGGGTCAGGGCGGCCAGTTGCGCGTCGGAGGCGACCGTGAAGTACAGGTGGTGCGGGTCGAGGTGCGCGATGACCTCGTCGGCGTACTGGTCCGTGTCGAACCGGTACCAGCTCCAGACGAGTTGCGAGCGGACGGCCGTCGAGCGGTGCTCGCGGAACCGGGCCAGGAACGGGATCGCGGCGTCCGAGCCGACGTGGGAGGCGGCGGTGACGACGAGCGCCGCCGCGTCGCCGTCCACGTCCTGCGGCCCCGGCAAAAGGTCGAGGACGACCGGCCCGGCGGCGGCGAGTTCGCGTGCCGCCTGGGCGTCGGCAGGGGGGATCAGCGCCGCCGCGCGGCTTTCGACCTGCCGGCGTACGACGGGGGCGAGTTCGGCGGCGTGTTCCAGGCAGGCCGCCGCCAGGAGGTGGACGCGCGTCCGGGCGGCGGGGTCCGCGTGCCGGTCGCCGTACGCGAGGAGGTCGGTGAAGAACTCCGCCCGCTCCCGTGGGCGCGCGTGCGCCACGGACATGCGGACGACGTCCTCCCACTGGTCGTCGGCCGCGTGCCCCACGAGCACGCCGAAATCGCCCTCGTCGACGGCGGCCCGTGCGCCGAGGAAGTCCTGGAAGGTGCGGTGGACGAAGTCGACCGTCCCGGGGGCGGGTTGCCGCAGCAGGCCGCTGCGGTGCAGGAAGTGGTCGAAGACCGCTTTCGCGTCGCCTAGCGCCGCCATCTCCGGGACGGCGGGCAGGCTGTCGGCGATGACGCTCTCGGCCCGCGAACGGTCCATCTCCGTACGGCCGTTGCGGATGAGCCAGTAGGCGAGGCGCTGGAGGAGCTGGACCTGCGGCTCCTCCCGCAGCTCCGGCACACCCATGTCGCGCTCGCGGTCCCTGCGTACGAGCAGCATCGACAGCGCCGCCGTGTAGAGGTCCTTGCGGCCCAGCGGCAGGAAGCCGCGGCGGTCGCGGTGCAGGGCGCAGATCAGGCCGCACATCAGGGGGTTGGTGGCCAGGCGGCCCAGGTCGGGTTTGGCGCGTACGGCCGCGAGGAGCTGGTTTTGGTACGACAGCAGGTCGGCGTCGTCCTCGTCCGAGCCCGTACGGGCCGCCGCGTGCCAGCGCTCGATGAACGCGGTGACGTCCGCCGGGCTCATCGAGGACAGCGTCAGCTCGGTGAAGTCCTCCTCGGCGAGCCAGTCCTCGCGTACCGCCGAGGGCCGGGACGTGACCAGCCAGCGGTTGCCCGGACAGGCGTCGATCAGGTCGCTCAGCCAGGCGCGGGTGCGGGCCCGCTCGCTGTCCGGGATCTCGTCGATGCCGTCGACGAGGACCAGGGCGCGCCCGGCCCGCAGTACGCGGGACTCCCAGCCTGCGGGCTGCTCGCCGGCGAGCGGGGAGCCGACGGCGGCCAGGAAGTCCTTGGGGGCGGGGAGGCGCTCGCCGTGGCGGGTCAGGGTGCGCAGGGGGAGTACGAAGGGGACGCGGTCGCGGAGGTAGACCATCCGGTCGTCCAGGTCCGGGCGGGCCGCCGTGACCGCGAGCCACTGGACGAGCGTGGTCTTGCCCGAGCCGGCCTCGCCGCGCAGCAGGACGCGCTCGTGGCCGGCGAGGGCCTGGTCGGCGGGGCGGGGGGTGACGGCGGCGGGAGGCAGCAGGCCGGAGGGGTCCTGCGGGGAGCGCGTGTCCCGGGCGGGTCCGTGGCCGAGCCGGGCCGCCACGAAACCCGCGTGCTCCCGGTAGCGTTCGGCGGACTCCCGGACCAGCCGGTGCAGATCGTCGTCGGAGAGGGGCCCGTGCCCGGCGCCGGGCACGGTACGCGCGGTCGCCTCCAGGCTCAGATAGGCCGCGTCCAGCGGCCACTTGCCCGGTGAGTTGCTGAGGTCGATGCCGAAGATCGTGAGTTTGCCGTGCTTCTTCGCCACGTACGCGAGATAGCGCTGTTCGAACGCCACGTCCTGCGCGCCCGGCAGCGGATGCCGGGCGATGAGCTCGTCCACCTTGGCGACCAGCTCCCCCTGGCGGCGGCTCTGCGTGACGAGGGTCGCCGCGACGAAGGTCGAGCGCTGAGTGAAGAAGTGCAGGATGTGCAGACAGGTGGCGTCGAGCAGGCGCTCGTAGAAGTACGTCGCGTCGGCCGACAGGTGGCGCTCGGGGCGGTCGCTCTCCCGGCGCAGCCGGCGGGCCAGGGCGCTGTGGCCGAGCTCCACGGCCTCCACATCGCTCAGCGTGAGGTCGCCGAGGGCGTACAGGGTGCTGGTCAGCGCGTCGGTGACGGCCTGCTCCTCGTCGGCGGGCAGGGGCCGCTCGCCCGTGCGCAGGGCCTGGCGGACCAGCTCGGCGGAGAGCTTGCGCAGGTCGGCGCGGGTGAGGGTGCGCTTCTCGCCCCGGAAGGACACGTACCCGGCCAGGCGGACCGGTCTGTCGACCAGGCCCGCGCCCGGTCCCTCCGTGACGAAGAGGCTTTTGACCAGCGGTCCGACCACGCTCGATGCGAGTCGCGTACCGATTGCTGCGGCATCCACGCGCCGTCCCCCCGGGGCCTGTGCAGTCCAGTGGATCAGCGTATCGGGGGGTCCGGCGGTGACAAGGCGCACAGGCGTTTTGGGGTCTACGAAGGATGTTAGTGGCCTCCGGGCCCGTGCGGCGGGGGACTTTCGGGCCAAGGGGGACGGGACCTTCGGGCGGTGCGGGAGAGGAGTGGGCGGGCCCGTGCGGGTGGCCGGATTCAGCCCCTCTGGCGTGGGCTTAAACCGGTCAAAGTGAGCTTATTTCGATACTTGGGAGAGCTCTGGCGGATAGCGTCAAGAGTCGAATAGTTGACACCTCTCATACGGCTCTTGGTAGTAGATGGGCCATTTTGGGAGCGGTGGGAGCACGGGTTACCAATGTGAAGCCAGCCCGGCGGACTGCCGGGTTCACTCACCCCGGAGGTTCCCCCCGCATGACGAAGTTCGACATGTTCTCCCGCGCCCGCTCCTCGTCCGTCCGTACCCGCCGCAACGCCGTCGTGGCCGCCGGGCTCGGCGCGTCGATGATGCTGGGCACGGCGGGCGTGGCGTTCGCCGCCGAGGGGACCGCCGCAGCCGCCGTCGAGAAGCAGGCCCAGGTGCAGGCGAAGGCCGCCGACAGCGCGAAGAAGGCCGCCGCCGACGCCAAGAAGGCGGCCGACGTGAAGAAGGCCGCGGCCAAGGCCAAGGCGGCCGCCGCGAAGAAGGCGAAGGCCAAGAAGGCCAGCTCCTGGGAGAAGCCCGTCAAGCGCTACTCGCTCAGCGCCACGTACGGCAAGGGCGGCGGCATGTGGGCCAGCAAGCACTCCGGCCAGGACTTCGCGGTGCCGGTCGGCACCCCGGTCGACGCCGTGCACGGCGGCACCGTCGTCAAGGCGGGCCCCAACGGCGGCGGCGACGGGCCGGCGTACGGCAACGCGATCGTGATCAAGCACGCCAACGGCACCTACTCGCAGTACGCGCACCTGTCCAAGATCCAGGTGAACCTCGGCGAGACGGTCAAGACCGGCGAGCGCATCGCCCTCTCCGGCAACACCGGAAACTCCAGCGGCCCGCACCTGCACTTCGAGATCCGTACGACGCCGAACTACGGCACCGCGATCAACCCGGTCTCGTTCCTGCGTGCCGAGGGCGTCAGCGTCTGATCCCCGTCACCGCGTGACCCCGGGAGCCCGGCCGTGCGCCTGGCTCACCAGATCGATGGCGACCTCGAGAGCGGCCCTGCGCTTCTCCTCGGGGTCGCCTTCGACGTCCCTGAGCACGAACATGCCCGCGTGCATCGTGAACAGCGCGCTGACGCAGCGGACCTGGTCGGTCAGTACGGCGTCCGGGTCCTTCACCAGCTCCAGGAGCACGAACATGCGCTCCTTGAAGGTCTCGCCGATGCTCAGGTCGCGCATCGTCGCCTGGTTCTCGTGCATGAAGCGGAAGAGCGGCGCGGCGGCGGCGAGGGCGAGGCTGTAGCGGACCAGGATCTCCTTCTTCGTCTCCAGGGTGCGCGGCTGCTCCTGCCCCCAGGCGATCAGCTCGTCCATGGGCCTGGTGAGGTCCTGGAAGAGGCTGACGATGATGTCTTCCTTGGTCTTGAAGTGGTAGTAGAGCGCCGCCTTCGTGACGTCGAGCCGCTCGGCGATCTCGCGCAGCGAGGTCTTCTCGTACCCCTGCTCGGCGAACAGCTCCATGGCGACGTCCTGAATGCGCTGACGAGTGTTGCCTCTGGACACGCTGCTCTCCCCAAGAAACTTACTTGACGCCCGGCTAGTGGGGGTCTACCTTCCCCGAGTGTAGTCAACTTGCCGGACGGCAAGTAAGCAACCGGGGACGGGATCATGGGCGCGACGAAGCGGCAGGCCGGGGCGAAGCGGCGGAACGAGAAGAAACGGGCGGCGGCGGCTCAGCCGCGCAGTGTGCGCGTGGTGCTCCTGGCACTCATGATCGCGATGCTGCTCGCCATGCTCGACAACATGATCATCGGCACCGCCATGCCGACCATCGTCGGCGAACTCGGCGGCCTGGCGCACCTGTCCTGGGTGGTCACGGCGTACACCCTGGCCACCGCGGCCTCCACGCCGATCTGGGGCAAGCTCGGAGACCTGTACGGACGCAAGGGCGTCTTCCTGACCGCCATCGTCGTCTTCCTCGTCGGATCCGTGCTCAGCGGAATGGCCCAGGACATGGGCCAGCTGATCGGCTTCCGGGCCGTGCAGGGACTCGGCGCGGGCGGTCTGATGGTCGGCGTCATGGCGATCATCGGCGACCTGATCCCGCCCCGCGAGCGCGGCAAGTACCAGGGCATGATGGCCGGCGTCATGGCGCTCGCCATGATCGGCGGGCCGCTGGTCGGCGGCACCATCACCGACCACCTGGGCTGGCGCTGGAGCTTCTACATCAACCTGCCGCTCGGCGCGGTCGCACTGGCGATGGTCACCGCCGTACTGCACCTGCCCAAGAAGGAGCGGTCGCGGGCGCGGACCGACTACCTCGGCGCGGCGCTGCTGACCGTCGGCATCACGGCGATCGTGCTGGTCACCACCTGGGGCGGTACGGAGTACGCCTGGTCATCGGCCGTCATCATGGAACTCACCGCGGTCGGTGTCGCCGCCCTCGTCGGCTTCCTGTTCGTCGAGGCCCGGGCCGAAGAACCGATCATGCCGCTGCACATCTTCCGCAACCGCAACTTCACGCTCATGTCGGTGATCGGCTTCCTGACCGGCTTCGTGATGTTCGGCGCCGTACTCTTCCTGCCGCTGTTCCAGCAGTCCGTCCAGGGCGCCTCGGCCACCAACTCCGGCCTGCTCCTGCTGCCGATGCTGCTGTCGATGATGGCCGTCTCGCTGGTCTCCGGCCGGATGACCACCAACACGGGCAAGTACAAGATCTTCCCGATCCTCGGCGGCGGGCTGATGGTCGCCGGGCTGCTGCTGCTCGCCCAGATGGACACCGGGACCTCGCGGCTGACCTCGGCGGTCTACATGGCCGTGCTCGGCGCCGGCATGGGCTTCCTGATGCAGATCACGATGCTCGTCGCGCAGAACAGCGTCGAGATGAAGGACATGGGCGTCGCCTCCTCGACGACGACCCTCTTCCGTACGCTCGGCAGCTCCTTCGGCGTCTCGGTCATGGGCGCGCTGTTCACCGGCCGGGTGCAGGACACGATGGCCGAGCGGGGCGGTTCGGCCGTCACCGCGCAGTCGGCGCAGCTCGACGCGGCGAGCCTGGCGAAGCTGCCGGAGCAGGTGAGGGAGGCGTACCAGTTCGCGGTGGCCTCCGGGACGCAGGCGGCCTTCCTGCTGGGCGGTCTCGTCGCGATCACCGGGTTCGTGGCCGCCTTCTTCGTCAAGGAGGTGCCGCTGCGGGGAGCGGGGCCGCAGGCGGCGCCCGACGCGGAGGCCGGGGACAGCGGTGACGGCTCCCGCGAGAGCGCCGTCGCCGCGGGGCGCGGGTGACGCGTACGGGCTGAGCCGGGCCCACCCGGTACGGCGACCACGCGGCCCGCGCCCAGCGGCCGCCGCGCCCGCGCCCTCGCAACTACGTACGACCGGACGTCCGCCGCCGCTACCCTCGCGGCCGGGCGTCCGGCAGCCGCACCGCCGGGAAGCTGCCCGTCGACGTCGGCGCGTGCTCCGGCAGCCACAGCACCGCGATCGCACCGCCCTCCTGGTGCGCGTTGCGGAACGTCAGCCGCGCGCCGAGGACACGCGCCTGACCGGCCGCGATCGTCAGGCCGAGGCCGTGCCCCCGCCCGGCGCGGTCGCTGCTGCCCGTACGGAACCGGCTCGGCCCCTCCCTGAGCAGCGCCTCGGGGAACCCGGGCCCGTAGTCCCGCACCCGTACGACCCGGCCCTCGACCGTGACCTCGAAGGGCGCCTTCCCGTGCTTGGCGGCGTTGCCGAGGAGGTTGCCGAGGATGCGCTCCAGCCGGCGCGGGTCGGTGTTCACCCACGACTCGTGCACCACCCGGACCTCCGCGTCCGGGTGCAGAAGCGCCACCCTGCGTTCGACGAACTCGCCGAGCGCGATCTCCTGGAGCTCGGCCCGCTCCGCCGCGCTGTCGAGCCGCGCCACCTCCAGTACGTCCTCGACGAGCGTGCGCATCGCCTGCGCCCTGTCCCGTACGAGCTCGGACGGGCGGCCCGGCGGCAGCAGCTCGGCCGCCGTGAGCAGGCCGGTCACCGGAGTGCGCAGCTCGTGGGCGATGTCCGCCGTGACGCGCCGTTCCGCCTCCAGCCGCTCCTGGAGGGCGTCGGTCATGGCGTCGACGGCGCGGGCCAGCTCGTCCGTCTCGTCCCGCACGACCCCGCCGACCGCGTCCCGTACCCGCACCTGCGTGTTGCCCTGGGCGACCTTGCCCGCGGCGGCGGCCGCCTTGCGCAGGCGGCGCGAGAGCTGGCCGCCGATCAGGACGCCGAGCGCGCAGCCGACGAAGACCACCGACACGGAACCGATGACCAGGGCGCGGTCCACCTCGTCCATGATCGCGGCGCTGCGGTCGGTGAACCGGGTGTGCAGCGACAGCACGTCCCCGTTGCCGAGGGGCGCGGCGGCCCACACGTCGGGCACACCGCCCGGCCGGTCCGAGACGAAGGTGGCCCGGCGGCCCCTCGCCATGCTGTCCTTGAGCTCCTCGGGCAGCGCCGGGTCGTTGAGCTTGGTGCCGAACCGGGGTTCGTGCGACGAGTCGTACCACCGCTGCGCGAACTGGAGGCGCTCGATCTGCACGTCGCGGGCGTTGTCCAGCATCGAGACGCGGGCCGCGTTGTGCACGACGAGGCTGAGCGCCACGGCGATGAGCGCGCCGACGGCGGCGATGGCGATGCTGATCTTCCAGCGGACGCCGGTGCGCAGGGCTAGACGCATGGTGCGGGGGCCCCGTTCTGTATCCCGGCCCGGGCGCCGATGCGGACCCGGACGCGGCCCGTACGGACGATGCGGACACGGGCGCGGGCGCGCACGCGCGGCGGCGTCATGCCTTCAACTTGTAGCCGAAGCCCCGGACCGTCTCGATCCGGTCCTGGCCGATCTTGGTGCGCAGCCGCTGCACGTGGACGTCCACGACCCGCGTGTCCCCGCCCCACCCGTAGTCCCAGACCCGCTCCAGCAGCTTGTCGCGCGACAGCACCGTGCCCGGCGCGGACGAGAACTCCAGCAGCAGCCGCATCTCCGTCGGGGTCAGACCGACCGGCCGGCCGCCCCTGCGGACCTCCATGCCCTCGGTGTCGACCTCCAGGTCGCCGAAGACGAGCAGCCCGCCGTCCGGCGAGCCCCCGCCGTCGTACGGCCCGCCCGCCGATCCGCCCGCGTGCCCGAAGCGGCGCAGCACCGCCCGGATACGGGCCACGAGCACCGCGCCGTCGAACGGCTTGGTCACGTAGTCGTCGGCCCCCGCCTCCAGGCCCAGTACGACGTCGATCGAGTCGGCGCGCGCCGACAGCATGATCACCGGCACCGTCGACTCGTCGCGGATGCGCCGGCACAGGCTCACCCCGTCCAGGCCCGGCACCATCACGTCCAGCAGCGCGATGTCCGGCTGGTCCCTGCGGAACGCCTCGAGGCCGGACAGTCCGTCCGGCATGGCGGTGACCACGAAGCCGTCGCGCTCCAGCGCGAGCTGGGTCGCCTCGCGAATGACGTCGTCGTCCTCCACGAACAGGACATGCGTCTCGGCCATCTCCGCTGCTCTCTGCTCTCTTCGGCCCGCGTCTCGGGCCGCTCAGTTCTCCGACGGGACGGCCGGGCCGGGCGCCGACCCGTCCACGTCGCCGTCCCCGCCCACCGCGCGGCTGAAGTCGTTGTGCACCTGGTCGTGCACGACGAACCTGCTCCCCGTCCAGCGGTACGTGACGACTTCCTCGCCGGACGGATAGGCCATCGGATCGTCCTTCCGGTACACCGGCTTGGTCAGCACCAGGTCACCGCGGTCGATCTCCGCGTAGACCGCGGGCGCCTCGGCCGCGAAGACATTCTGGTACGCGTCCCCGCTTTCGCGGTACACATACGTCCCCACGCCCACAGCGTCCCCACACGTCATCACATTCACCACGACGTCGTTGGCGGGCCCGCCGGTCAGCTTCCCGTACGACGTGTCGACCGGGTACTCGTCCCGGACGCACGGCTTCAGGTCCCGCTTCACCGTCTCGCTGACCTCGGGATCGTTGCGCAGCAGCGCCACCGGGTCCACCCGCTTCGCGCCGGCCGGAGCGGACTCGTCCACCGAGGGAGCGGCCCGGGCCACCGGGTCCGTGCGCGCCGGACCCGCGTCCCGCGCGCCCGTGCCCCCGGCGTTGCACGCCACCACGAACAGGCCGGCGGCGGCGACGCCGGCCATCGCCGTGCCACCCGCCGCCACGGTGAACCTGCCGCCCCTGCCTAGGCCGCGCAACGCTCCATCCCCCGTTCGTCCCCCTGCTCCGCACGCTCCAGGGCGTACGCGTCCAGTGCGCGGCTCTCCAGCTCCTGCCGGAGCCGGGCCAGCGCCCGGTGCAGCGTGCTCTTGACCGTACCCGCCGACATGCCCAGCGCCGCGGCCGTCTCCTCGGTGCTCATCTGCTCCCAGTGTCGCAGCACGACCACGCTGCGCTGCTTGGGCGCCAGCACGCCGAGGACGTCCATCAGCAGGGCGCGGTCCGCGCGCTGCTCCGTGCCGTCCTCGACACTCGCGTCGGGCAGTTGCTCGGTCGGCACCTCTTCGAGCTTGCGGGCCCGCCACCACTCGGTCCGCGTGTTGATCATGACCCGGCGCAGATAGGCGTCGGCGAGCGACTTGTCCGCTATGCCGTCCCAGCGGCCGTACGTGCGCACCAGCGCGGTCTGGAGGAGGTCCTGGGCGTCCACCGGGTCGGGGACCAGACGCCTGGCGCTCCGCAGCAGGGCATCCTGCCGAGTGCGTACGTACTCTTCAAATTCGAGCACCTCGCCGTGCGCCATGTCTGAACCGCCTCCGTCCCACTGACAAACAGACCCCGTGACCTGCTTGCTTACGGCGGTGACGCTACGGAGGCGTTGTCACGGCACTGTGCGGTCCAGCCCTCGGCGGACGCACGGCTGTCCATCGGTTGTGTAACGGAGGTGTGGTCAGCTCGTGGGGAGCCGGTAGACACCGTTCGCCAGCGGCTCCACGAGCCCGTCGGCGACCAGCCCGTCGAGCGCCCGCGCGCGCTGCACCGGCTCGTGCCACACCGCGTCGAGCGCGGCCTGCGGAACGGGTTCGCTCGCCTCCCGGAGCACGGCGAGGAGCTTGCCGCGCACCTGGCGGTCCGTACCGGCGTACGTCTGGCCGCGCCGCGGCGGCCCCACGTGCGCCGGCTTGCCCGCCAGCCGCCACGCGCACTGCTCCGAGACCGGGCAGGCCCCGCAGTCCGGGCTCTTCGCCGTGCACACCAGAGCGCCGAGCTCCATCGAGGCGGCGGCCCAGCGGGCCGCCGTCGCCCGCTGCTCGGGCAGCAGGGAGCGGGCGAGCCTGCGCTCGGCGGCGGTGGTGGCGTTCGGCGGGTACTGGACGCCGGTGACCGTACGGGCGAAGACGCGGCGGACGTTGGTGTCGAGGACCGGGTGCCGCTGCCCGTACGCGAAGGAGGCGACGGCCGCGGCCGTGTACTCGCCGATGCCGGGCAGCGCCAGGAGCTGGGCGTGGTCGACCGGCACCTCGCCGTTGTGCCGGTCCCGTATCGCCACGGCCGCGCCGTGCAGCCGCAGCGCGCGGCGCGGATAGCCGAGCCGGCCCCAGGCGCGGACCGCCTCGCCCGGCGCGTCCGCGGCCAGGTCGGCGGGACGGGGCCAGCGCTCCAACCACTGCTCGTACACCGGGAGCACGCGGCTCACGGGGGTCTGCTGGAGCATGAACTCGCTGACCATCACGGCCCAGGCGCCCGCGTCGGGGCGGCGCCAGGGCAGGTCGCGCGCGTTGGCGTCGAACCACGCGATGACGGGGGTGTGGAGGGCGGTGGCGGCGTTCTGGTGGGTTTCGCTTGTCGCAGTCATGGCACCACCGATCCTGACACGTTTCGTGCCGTACCCCGACGAAGGGCAGGGGTGATCCCGGCGTCCCGGAATGATGATCGTGAAAAGTTGCGGAACGGGCGGCGGGTGGGGCGGGAGTTGGCCTTGATCTCTCGTACAGTTTGCGCCGTGGGATCTATGCGCAATCCAGTCGGGCCGCTTCCCTCCTCCATCTACTGGCGCCGGAGGGCAGTCGCGCTGTCCCTGCTGGTGCTGATCGCACTGGTGATCCTATGGGTCGTCATGTCGGCGGGGGGCAAGGGCGCCAGGAACGACGGCGCCCGCGGCGGCGCCACTCCCGCTCCTTCCACGATCACCCCCGGACCGGACTCGTCGGGCCCCGCCATCAGCGAGGACCCGGGCGGCCGTGACGACGCGGGCGGTACGGGTGAAGGCGACGGCGGCGGTGACGGCGGCGGCGGGCAGGACGGCGGCTCCGGTGCGGACGCGGGCAGCGGCGGCGACGGCGGGTCCGACGCCGGGGCGGGCGACGGATCCGGTCCGGGTTCGGGGTCCGGATCGGGCTCCGGGTCCGGTTCGGGTGCGGGCGGCGGTTCCGGGGCCGGAGGCAGCGTGGTCGCCGGCGATGGCGGCAGTGGCGCGGCGCAGCGCGTACCGGCGAACTCCACGCTCCCCAACTGCAAGGCGGCAACGGTGGAGTTGTCCCTGCGCAGCGTGAAGAACGAGTACGAGGCGGGCGAGAAGCCCACCTTCGAGCTGATCGTGGAGAACACCTCCGGCGCCGCCTGCAAGATGGACTTCGGCCCGAAGGCCGCCGTGCTGACGATCACCGACGACGACAACAAGACGGTCTGGTCCTCGAAGGACTGCCCGGAGGGCCCCGGCAACCTGCTGCTCCGCGTCCCCGCGCACAGCACCGTCACGCACACCGTCGACTGGGACCTGCGCAAGAGCGCGCCGCGCTGCGCGACGCCGTCCGCCGCCACGGTGGACGACGGCACCTACCTGCTGGAGCTGCCGGGCGCGAAGTCCCCGGCGACGTTCACCCTGAAGAAGGACTGACAGCGGCGGTACGCCCCGCCCGGGGCGTACCGCGGCGCGGCGGCACGGGCCGCGCGGGCCGGATCAGACGTAGCGTTCCAGGATCGACGACTCGGCCAGGCGGGACAGCCCCTCACGGACCGACCGCGCCCGCGCCTCTCCGACCCCGTCGACCGTCTGGAGGTCGTCGACGCTCGCGGCCAGCAGCTTCTGGAGCCCGCCGAAGTGCTCGACGAGCCGCTCGATGATCGCGCCCGGCAGCCGCGGCACCTTGGCCAGCAGCCGGTAGCCGCGCGGCGAGACCGCCGCGTCCAGCGTCTCCGGCGAACCGCTGTACCCCAACGCCCGTGCCACGACGGGCAGTTCCAGCAGCTCGGAGTGCGGCAGCGCGTCCAGCTCGGTCAGCGCCTCGTCGACCGTGCGGGAACGCTTCGCCGTCGGCTCGGGCACGTAGTCCCGCACGACCAGCTCGCGCTCCGGCTCCACGCCCGCGATCAACTCGTCGAGCTGGAGGGAGAGCAGACGCCCGTCGGTGCCCAGCTCCACCACGTACTCGGCGATCTCGGTGGCGATGCGCCGCACCATCTCGAGGCGCTGCGCCACCGCCGTCACGTCGCGGACCGTCACCAGGTCCTCGATCTCCAGGGCGGACAGCGTGCCCGCGACCTCGTCGAGGCGGAGCTTGTAGCGCTCCAGGGTGGCCAGCGCCTGGTTCGCGCGCGACAGGATCGTCGCCGACTCCTCCAGGACGCGGCGCTCCCCGTCGACGTACAGCGCGATCAGGCGCATGGACTGGGAGACGGAGACCACGGGGAAGTTGCACTGCTTCGACACGCGGTCCGCCGTGCGGTGGCGGGTGCCGGTCTCCTCGGTGGGGATCGACGCGTCCGGCACGAGCTGGACGCCGGCCCGCAGGATCTTGGTGATGTCCTTGTCGAGGATCAGCGCGCCGTCGAGCTTGCACAGCTCGCGGAGTCTGGTCGCGGTGAACTCCACGTCCAGGACGAATCCGCCCGTACACATGGATTCAACGGTTTTGTCCATACCCAGGACGATCAGGCCGCCGGTGTTGCCGCGGAGGATGCGCTCCAGGCCGTCACGCAGCCCCTTGCCGGGCGCGACGGCGCTCAGCGAGGCGCGCATCAGCGCTTCGGTGCCCGAGCCTCCGCCGGACTTCCCGGATGCTGCTGCCCGGTCGTTGGCTGCCACTGCACTCCTCCGGTCACACGGTTGCGGTGCCCTTGGGGCACTGAACTTCGCCTCGCGTACTCGTACGGGTGGGCGAGACCAGGGCAAAGTCTACCGGCGCTGTTCCTCGCCTTGTGGGGCCTGTGCGCGAGTGCGCCGGGGAAGGACCCTGAGGGCGTCTCCCATGTCGGCCACCTCGGTGACCTTCATGCCGGCCGGGACCTTGCCCGGGTCGGCCGGGACCAGCGCGTGCGTGAACCCCAGGCGGTGTGCCTCGGCGAGCCGGCGCTGTACGCCGGTGACCCTTCTGACCTCGCCCGCGAGGCCCACCTCGCCGATCGCGACGAGGTTCTTCGGCAGCGGGGTGTCGCTGGCGGCGCTGGCCAGCGCGAGGGCGACGGCGAGGTCGGCCGCGGGCTCGGTGAGCTTCACGCCGCCCACCGTCGCGCTGTAGATGTCGCGCTTGCCGAGGGCGGTGATGCGCCCGCGCTGCTCCAGCACGGCGAGCATCATCGACACCCGGGAGGTCTCCAGACCCGAGGTGGTGCGCCGGGGGGAGGGGATCTGCGAGTCCACCGTCAGCGCCTGCACCTCGGCGACCAGCGGCCGGCGGCCTTCGAGCGTGACGGTCAGGCACGTCCCCGGCACGGCCTCGGCGCGCCGGGTCAGGAACAGCCCCGACGGGTCGGCGAGGCCCGTGATGCCCTCGTCGTGCAGCTCGAAGCAGCCGACCTCGTCGGTCGCGCCGTAACGGTTCTTGACCCCGCGCACGAGCCGCAGCCGCGCGTGCCGGTCGCCCTCGAAGGACAGCACGACGTCGACGAGGTGTTCGAGGAGGCGCGGACCGGCGATCGCCCCGTCCTTGGTGACGTGACCGACCAGGAGCGTCGACATCGCGCGCTCCTTCGACGCCCGGATGAGCGCGCCCGCGACCTCCCGCACCTGGGCCATGCCGCCCGGCGCGCCGTCGATCTCGGGCGAGGCGACCGTCTGGACGGAGTCGAGGACCAGGAGCGACGGCTTGACCGCGTCGAGGTGGCCGAGCACGGCGGACAGGTCGGTCTCGGCGGTGAGGTACAGATGATCGTTGAGCGCGCCGATCCGGTCGGCGCGCAGGCGCACCTGACTGGCGGACTCCTCGGCCGTGACGTACAGCGTGCGGTGGTCCTCGCTCGCCGCCTTCGCCGCCACGTCCAGCAGCAGCGTCGACTTCCCGACGCCGGGCTCGCCCGCGAGCAGCACGACGGCGCCGGGCACCAGGCCGCCGCCGAGGACGCGGTCCAGCTCGTCGACGCCGGTGGAGCGGGCGGTGGCGGTGCGGCCGTCGACCTGCCCGATGGGGAGCGCCGCGCTGCTCACCCGGCCGGCGGCCGTCGTCCGTACGGCGGGCGCGCCGGTCTCCTCGATCGTCCCCCAGGCCTGGCACTCGGGGCAGCGGCCGAGCCATTTGGCGGTCGTCCATCCGCACTCGGCGCAGCGGTAGGACGGCCGGTCCTTGGCGGATGAACGAGATGTACGGGCAGCCATGGTGGTGACCGTACAGGTCGCCTCTGACAGCCCGTCTCCGTTCGTGCACCGCGGCCGGAATCCCGCGTTCCTGTCCCCTTTTGAGGGATGTGTTCACCCGTACGGGTTAAAACTGCTCAAGGGGTACGAAGGGGCCTGCCTCCTTTGCCTACGGTCGCCGGGTGACAAGCAGCAGGCTGGAGCCCCCTACGCACACCACCGGCGCACACCGGGCGCAGAGCCGTGCGCCCCGGCCGACGCTCGCGCAGGCCCCGCCGGCACGGTACGAGCCGTACCTCGACGGCCTGTTCACGTACTGCCTGTCGGTGCTCTGCGACCACGACGCGGCGACGGCGGTCCTCGGCGACGTACTGGCCGTCGCGGAGCGCCACTTCGGCCGGTCCCCGTCCCGCGAGCCGGAGCGCAAGGCATGGCTGTACGCGCTGGCGCGGTGGGCCTGCCGCCGCCGCGTCGCCGAACAGAAGCGCCGGCGGCAGGGGGCGCACGGCGGCCACCGCGCCCGCACCGCCCCCGGCCCGGCCGTGCCGGAGGAGACCGCCGTACGCCGGCAGCGCGAGCTGGCGCTGCTGGCCTGGCCCGAGGCGGCCGGCACCACCCCCGCGCAGCGTGAGGCGCTGGAGCTGGCCGTACGCCACGGACTCGGCCCGCGCGAGGTGGCGGCCGTCCTGGGCATGGACTACCCGGCCGCCCGCGAACTGCTGGCCGCCGCGGCGTGCGAGGTGGAGCGGACCCGGGCGGCGCTGGCCGTCGTGGAGAGCGGCAGCTGTCCGACCGTCGCCCGGCTGACCGGGGACAACCAGGTCCTGCTCGGCGCCGCCCTGCGCCACGAGCTCGTACGGCACGTCGACGACTGCCCGCGCTGCCGGCGTTCCGCCGAGCGGGCCGGGGCCGGCGGGCCCTGGCCGGGCACCGTCGCGGCGACACCGGCCGCGCTGCCGGTGGTCGAGGCGGAGCGTGCGGCGGCGTACGCGGCGATGTCGAACGTCCCGAGGGCGCGGGTCGCCGGTCCCCGCTTCGGCCGCGACGGCTTCCCGCTCGACCCCAAGGACCACGCGGCGCGGCGCGACCGGCTGCGGACCAGGGCGGTCACGACGACGGTCGTGGCGACCGTCGTCGCCGCCCCCGTGTTCGCGCTGTGGGCGGCGTACCGGGGCGCCCCCCTCACCGGCGAGAGCCACGGCGGCGCGTCGGTCACGGCCGGCGAGGCGGACGAGGCCGAAGGACTCGACGGCGGCCCGGGCGGCGCGGGCGGCCCCGCGTACGAGAACACGGGCAACGCCCGCACGACCCCCGACCCCGACTTCACCGCGGGCGGCCGGACCCCCGACGTGTCGGTCGAGGTTGTCAGCGGCGGTACGTCGATGCCTGGCGAGCCGGGGGAGTCCGGTGCGGGCCGGCTGACGGTGGAGGCGCGGCCGGCGGGCAGCACGACGGTCGTCACCCTGACCGCGCGGGGCGACTCGCCGGTGTCCTGGTCGGCGTGGACGAATGCGCCGTGGCTCTACCTGAGCGAGACCTCCGGCACGCTCGCACCCGGCCGGTCGCTCACGCTGTACGTGTCCGTCGACCACGAGCGCGAGCCGGCGGGGCCGTGGCAGGCACGGATCGGGATCGACCCGACCGGCGCGGTGATCGCGGTGCGCGGCCACGGCCGCACCACGCCACCCCCCACGACACCGGACCCGCGCCCCTCGACGCCCCCGCCCCCGGACCCGACCCCGCCCCCGACGACCCCGGACCCGACCCCCACGGAGTCGACACCCCCGCCCACCCCGACGGACCCACCCCCGACGGAGTCGACACCCCCACCACCCCCCTCGGACCCGCCCCCACCGGACACGACGTCACCGACGCCGTAGCCCTCTGGGGCGGTCCGGCGCGACGTCAGCCTGGAAGGACCGTGCCGACGGCGTCGACTGCGCAATCCCGCCCGTCGGGGCCCTGGAAGCGCACCGGATACGCGAAATCCAGCCCGTCCGGCGTTTGAGGACACGCCCGCAGGGCGTCCGGGGGCCCGGGGGGCCCGCCCTCCGGTTTCGGGAAGGGGCGGGTAGGGGAAAGCGCCGCAGGCAACCCGCACCCGCAGCGCCCGCGCACCACTCAGACCCGAACCGCAGCGCCACTGCAGCCGCCCCGCACACCCGCACCGCCCCCACCGGCGCACCCGTCAGCCAGACCCCTCCGCGCCCCCCACCGGATCCGCCGGATGCGGAGCCATCGGCAGCAGCGCGGCCAGCCGCTCCTCGCACAGCTCCACCAGCCGCGCGTAAGCCGCCCCACCCATCAGCTCCGTGAGCTCCGGCCGGTACGTCACGTACACCGGCTCCCCCGCCCCGTGCGCCGACGTCGCCGACGTGCACCACCAGTGCAGGTCGTGCCCTCCGGGCCCCCACCCCCGCCGGTCGTACTCACCGATCGAGATCTGCAGGACGCGCGTGTCGTCGGGCCGGTCGATCCAGTCGTACGTACGCCGCACCGGCAGCTGCCAGCACACGTCCGGCTTCGTCTCCAGCGGCTCCCTGCCCTCCTTCAGCGCCAGGATGTGCAGCGAGCACCCCGCCCCGCCCGCGAACCCGGGACGGTTCTGGAAGATGCAGGACCCCTCCCAGCGCCGCGTCTGGCGTTCGCCGTCCTCGTCCGTCTGCGTCCAGCCCGACTCCGTACCGACGCCGTGGAACTGCCACACGTCCGGGGTGAGGCGCGCCACGTGCCCCGCGACGCGCTTCTCGTCGTCCTCGTCGGAGAAGTGCGCCCCCAGCGTGCAGCAGCCGTCGTCCGCGCGCCCCGCCTGGATGCCCTGGCAGCCGCTGCCGAAGATGCAGCTCCAGCGTGATGTCAGCCACGTCAGGTCGCAGCGGAAGACCTGCTCGTCGTCGGCGGGGTCGGGGAACTCGACCCAGGCGCGGGCGAAGTCCAGCCCGCCCTTCTCGTCCTGGACGGGCACGACAGGGGGAATCGTCTTCGGCGGCTTCGGCTGCTTCAGCGTTTCGGCTTTGCCCGGCTTCGCCTTTTTCGTCTTCGACACGGGGCCAAGGGTAAGCGCGTCGCCGCAGTAGCGTTCCGCCTATGAGACTCGGAGTCCTCGACGTGGGTTCGAACACGGTTCATCTGCTGGTGGTCGACGCGCACCCCGGCGCCTGCCCCCTGCCCGCCCACTCGCACAAGGCCGAGCTCCGCCTCGCCGAGCTCCTCGACGCGGACGGGGCCATAGGCGCCGACGGCGTCGACCGGCTCGTGACGACCATCGCCGGCGCGGTGCAGGCCGCCGAGGACAAGGGCTGCGAGGACGTCCTGCCGTTCGCGACGTCCGCCGTGCGCGAGGCCACCAACGCCGACGAGGTACTGGCCCGCGTCAAGGCCGAGACGGGGATCGACCTCCAGGTGCTGAGCGGCGCCGAGGAGGCCCGCCTGACCTTCCTCGCCGCCCGCCGCTGGTACGGCTGGTCGGCGGGGAAGCTGCTGGTCCTCGACATCGGCGGCGGCTCACTGGAGATCGCGTACGGCATGGACGAGGAACCCGACGCGGCGGTGTCCCTGCCGCTCGGCGCGGGCCGGCTCACCGCCGGCTGGCTGCCGGGCGACCCGCCCGACCAGCAGGACGTGAAGGCGCTGCGCCGTCACGTACGGGCGCAGATCGCCCGTACGGTCGGCGATTTCGCCCGCCGCGGCACCCCCGACCACGTGGTGGCGACGTCCAAGACCTTCCGGCAGCTGGCCAGGATCGCGGGCGCGGCCCGCTCCGCCGACGGGCCGTACGTACAGCGTGAGCTGAGTCGCACCTCGCTGGAGGAGTGGGTGCCCAAACTCGCCGCGATGCCGATGTCGCAGCGCGCCGGCCTGCCCGGCGTCTCGGCGGGCCGCGCCGCGCAACTGCTGGCAGGAGCCCTGGTCGCGGAGGGGGCGATGGACCTTTTCGGCGTCGACGCCCTGGAAATCTGCCCCTGGGCACTGCGCGAGGGCGTCATCCTGCGCCGCCTGGATCATCTGCCGACCGCCTGACATGCACCGGGTGACGGCCCGTAGGCTGTTCCTCGTGGCAGAACCAGTGGTGCGCATTCCTGATGCGAAGGTCGCGCTGTCCACGGCGTCGGTGTACCCGGAGTCGACGGCGACGGCCTTCGAGATCGCCGCACGCCTCGGCTACGACGGTGTCGAGGTCATGGTGTGGACGGACCCCGTCAGCCAGGACATCGAGGCGCTGCGCAGACTCTCCGACTACCACGGCGTCCCGGTCCTGGCCGTGCACGCACCCTGCCTCCTGATCACCCAGCGGGTGTGGACCACCGACCCGTGGACCAAACTCCGGCGGGCGCAGGCGGCCGCCGAGAAGCTCGGCGCCTCGGCGGTGGTCGTCCACCCGCCCTTTCGCTGGCAGCGGCAGTACGCCCGGGACTTCGTCGACGGGATCTGGCGGATGGCGGACGAGACGGACGTCCGGTTCGCCGTCGAGAACATGTACCCGTGGCGCTACAAGGACCGCGAGATGCTGGCGTACGCCCCCGAGTGGGACGTGACCAAGGACGACTACCGGCACTTCACCGTCGACCTGTCGCACACCGCGACCGCCCGCACCGACACCATGGCGATGGTCGACCGGATGGGCGACCGGCTCGGCCACGTCCACCTCGCGGACGGCAGGGGATCGGCGAAGGACGAACACCTGGTGCCGGGCCGCGGCAACCAGCCCTGCGCCGAGCTCCTGGAGCGCCTCGCCCGCAACGGCTTCGACGGCCATGTGGTCATCGAGGTCAACACCCGCCGCGCCATGTCGTCCGCCGAACGCGAGGCTGACCTCGCGGAGGCCCTCGCCTTCACCCGGCTGCACCTGGCGTCCCGGGTGTCGCGCCCGTGACCGCTGCCGGCGCCGACGGCGGTACGCCGCCGACCGGGCCGCGCCGCCGGGGCCGCCCGCGCCGCTCGCCCCAGGACGCCGGCCCCGGCGCCCGCGAGCGGATCCTCGCGGCGGCCCGGGACGAGTTCGCCGAGCGCGGGTACGACAAGACCTCGATGCGCGGCATCGCGAAGGCGGCGGGCGTCGACGCGGCGCTCGTCCACCACTACTTCGGCACGAAGGACGACGTCTTCGCGGCCGCCATCGAGATCTCCTTCGAGCCGGCCCTCGTGGTGCCCGCCGTCCTGGGCGAGGGCGGCAGTGACGGCATCGGCGAGCGTCTGGCCCGCTATTTCATCGGCGTGTGGGAGAACCCGGCGACCAGGGCCCCGCTCCTCGCGATCGTGCGGTCGGCCCTGACCAACGAGACGGCGGCGACGGTACTGCGCACGTTCGTGCTGCGGCGGCTGCTGGAGCGGGTGGCGGCGGAGCTCGACGTACCCGATCCGACCTTCCGGGCGGAGCTGGCCGCCTCGCACATGGTGGGGATCGCGCTCATGCGGTACGTGATCAAGGCGGAGCCACTGGCGTCGGCGGACCCCGAGCAGATCATCGCCACGGTCGCCCCGACACTCCAGCGGTACCTCGCCGAGGCGTGACCCGGGGCTGACGCGAGGCTGATCCATCGCGTGATCCGGGGCGCTCCGACGCTGATCCGCCGCGTGGTGCGAGGCGTGACCCGCGGCACGCGCCCGCGCGATGCCGGCGGATGCGGCCCGTGCCCCGCGCGAGGCGTGACCGTACACCGAGCGGCCCGTCCCGTATAACGGACGACCTGTCCGGATCGTGGATCCGAGGCGTACGCTCGAAGTTACTCTCGTGAGTAAGCCTCGTACGTCCCATCTGCCTAAGGAGCGAGCGACGATGCCCGAGCTGAGGTCCCGCACAGTCACCCACGGCCGCAACATGGCGGGCGCGCGCGCCCTTATGCGGGCGTCGGGCGTAGCGGGCGCGGACATCGGGAAGCCGATCATCGCGGTCGCGAACTCCTTCACCGAGTTCGTCCCCGGCCACACGCACCTCGCGCCGGTCGGCCGGATCGTCTCCGACGCCATCCTTGCGGCGGGCGCGGTGCCGCGCGAGTTCAACACGATCGCGGTCGACGACGGCATCGCGATGGGCCACGGCGGAATGCTGTACTCCCTGCCCTCCCGCGACCTGATCGCCGACTCCGTCGAGTACATGGTCGAGGCGCACTGCGCCGACGCGCTGATCTGCATCTCGAACTGCGACAAGATCACGCCGGGCATGCTGATGGCCGCCCTGCGCCTCAACATCCCCACGATCTTCGTCTCCGGCGGCCCGATGGAGGCCGGCAAGGCCACGCTGGTCGACGGCACCGTCCGCAAGCTCGACCTGGTCGACGCGATCTCCGACGCGGTCAACGACAAGATCTCGGACGAGGACATCCTCCGCATCGAGGAGAACGCCTGTCCGACCTGCGGCTCCTGTTCCGGCATGTTCACCGCCAACTCGATGAACTGCCTCGCCGAGGCCATCGGCCTGGCCCTGCCCGGCAACGGCTCGGTCCTCGCCACGCACACCGCCCGCAAGGCGCTGTACGAGAACGCCGGCCGCACGATCGTCGAGATCACCAAGCGCCACTACGAGCAGGACGACGCGACCGTCCTGCCGCGCAGCATCGCGAGCCGGGCCGCGTTCGAGAACGCCATGGCGCTCGACATCGCGATGGGCGGCTCCACCAACACGATCCTGCACCTGCTGGCCGCCGCCCAGGAGGCCGAGCTCGACTTCGGGCTCGACGACATGGACGAGGTCTCGCGCCGCGTCCCGTGCCTGGCCAAGGTCGCGCCGAACGTGGCGCCCGGCGGCACGTACTACATGGAGGACGTCCACCGGGCGGGCGGCATCCCCGCCATCCTCGGTGAGCTGTACCGCGGCGGCCTGCTGAACGAGGACGTGCGCAGCGTCCACTCCGACACCCTCGCCGAGTGGCTGAAGACCTGGGACGTGCGCGGCGGCTCGGCGTCCGACGAGGCCGTCGAGCTCTGGCACGCGGCCCCCGGCTGCGTCCGCTCCGCGACCGCCTTCTCGCAGTCCGAGCGGTGGGACACCCTGGACACGGACGCCGAGGGCGGCTGCATCCGCTCCGTCGAGCACGCGTACTCCAAGGACGGCGGCCTGGCCGTCCTCAAGGGCAACCTCGCCGTCGACGGCTGCGTCGTCAAGACCGCCGGCGTCGACGAGTCGATCTGGACGTTCGAGGGCCCGGCCGTCGTCTGCGAGTCGCAGGACGAGGCCGTCGACAAGATCCTCCGCAAGGAGATCACGCACGGCGACGTCGTCGTCATCCGCTACGAGGGCCCGCGCGGCGGCCCGGGCATGCAGGAGATGCTCTACCCGACGTCCTTCCTCAAGGGCCGCGGCCTCGGCAAGACCTGCGCGCTCGTCACGGACGGCCGCTTCTCGGGCGGTACGTCGGGCCTGTCCATCGGCCACGCCTCACCCGAGGCGGCGTCCGGCGGCACGATCGCGCTCGTCGAGGACGGCGACCGCATCCGCATCGACATCCCCAACCGCAGCATCGAACTGCTTGTCACGGACGAGGAGCTGGCGGCCCGCCGCGAGGCCCTCGGCGGCGTCTACGCCCCGAAGAACCGGGAGCGCAAGGTCTCCCAGGCCCTGCGCGCGTACGCGGCGATGGCGACCAGCGCCGACAAGGGCGCGGTGCGCGACGTCACGAAGCTGGGCTGAGCGGCGGCCTGCGGCGAGCGACCGGGACGGCGGGCGACGGAAGCGGCCCGGGCGACCGGGGCGGCGGGCGACCGTAGCGGCTGATACGAGCGGCGACCGGGACGGCGGGCGATTGCAAGCGGCCGTCACGAGCGGGCGGGGCCGGGCACACCCCGGCCCCGCCCGCCGTCGTTCACCGGCGGAGTCTCCGCGCCGCAGCGCCGCCACCGTCCGCCGTCGTTCACCGGCGGAGTCTCTGCGCCGCAGCGCCGCCACCGGGCGCGCCGGATCCTGTCACCAGCGCGCCGGGTCCTCGTCCGCCACCGCGAAGACCGACCCGTCGGGCGCGGTGGCGAACACCCTGCCCGGAGCGACGACGGGAGCGGGCAGCGCAGCCGCGAAGGTGTACCGCCCCGTGCCCATGCGGGGCGCTGTCTGGCCCAGCAGCTTCCCCCGGGCGGCGTCCACCGCCAGCAGCCGCCCGTCCGCCGCCGAAAGGTAGACGCGGTCCGCCGTGACGACCGGCCGCGAGGCCCGGCTGACCGACGTCTCCAGCCGCCACCGCTGCGCCCGCTCGGCGCCGCCCGCACGGCCCGTGTCGACGGCGACCAGCGAGCCGTTGACGCCGAAGAGGTACGCCGTGTTCCCCCGCACCGCGGCCTGCGCCTGGTCGAGCGGCGTGACGAGCGGGATCCGGCGGGCGGTCCGGGCGTCGGTGTCGAGGCGTACGACCGCCCGAGTCAGGCCGTCGGTGTCGTCGTCCAACAGGAACAGCGCCCCGCCCGAGACGGAGACCGGGCTGAGCATCCCGTCCAGCCGCTCCTCCCACAGCGGTTCGCCGCTGCCGGGGTCCACCGCCGCGACCGTGGTCGACGTACCGTCCTGCGACGGGGTGGCGGCGTACACGGGCCCCTCGCCGTCGGACGACGTGACCCACAGGGAGCCGGTGCCGCCGTGGCGGCGGGTCCAGAGGGCCTCGCCGGTGGTGTTGTCGAGGGCCTTGACGGTCCCGTCCGCGCTCACGAGGAGCACCACGTCCGCGGCGTGACGGACGAGCGGGCCGCCGGACAGTTCCACGCTCCAGCGCCGGGCGCCGGTACGCGGATCCAGGGCGTCCAGCCGCTCCCCGCCGGGCGGTACGACGTGCAGCAGCCCACCGGCGAGGACGGGCGTGCCGTCGTCGAGGGAGGAGCGGGAGGTGTCGGCCGCCTTCTTCGACCAGCCGATCTCGCCGTCCGCCGGGTCGAGCCGGGAGGCCGCCACGCCGCGCGCGCCGCAGTAGAGGGAGCCGCCCGCGTACGAACAGGCGGGCGGGTTGCTTCCGGCGCCGCCCCGCAGCGACACGTCCCAGGGGCGCACGGCCGCTCCGGCGGCCGTACCCCGCTTCCCCTCCACGGCGGGCGCCGGGCCGGCCCGGCCGTCGTCCACCAGCGCGCGTACGCCGAGGCCGCCGCCCACGACGAGCGCGGCCAGGGCCACGGCGAGCACGGCCCGACGGGTACGCCGCGCACCGCCGGCGCGCCGGGCCGCCGCAGCACCGGACGCCCCGCGCCCGGCCACCGCGCCCGCGGGACCGGCCACCTCACCGTCGCCCGAAACCGCAGCACCCGAGCCGCCCACCGCGCCCGCCGAGCCGGCCGCTCGGCCCCCCGCTGTCCCCGGCGCCGACTCGTCCCGCGCCGACAGGTCCCGACCCGACACGTCCCGCGCCGACAGCTCCCGCCCCACCGCGTCCCGTCCCGCCCCGCCGTGCGCCCACGCCTCCGCGACACGCTGCGCCGGTATGAACGCCTGCGTGTCGGCGGACGTCGGGTACGCCGCCGACCGCAGCGCCGCCATCAGCGCGTCAGGCGTCGGCCGGTCGGCGGGCTCCTTCGCGAGGCAGCGCGCGAACAACGGCGCCAGAGCTTCCGGTACGCCCGTCAGGTCCGGCTCGTCGTGCACCACCTGGTACGCCACGATGTACGGGCTGTCGGAGTCGAACGGCCCGCGCCCGGTGGCCGCGTGCACCAGTACGGACCCCATCGCGAACACATCGGCGGCCGGCCCCACCTCGCGCGGGCGCTGGAACTGCTCGGGCGCCATGAACGGCGGCGTTCCGATCAGCTTGCCCGTCTCCGTACGCAGATCGCTGTCCGCCGGACGGGAGATGCCGAAGTCGATGACCTTGGGCCCGTCCGCCGCCAGCAGCACGTTGCTCGGCTTGAGATCGCGGTGCACCACGCCGGCCCGGTGGATGTCCCGCAGCGACTCGGCCAGCCCCGCGCCGAGCCTCAGCAACTCCGGCGTACTCAGCGGACCGTTCCGCTTGACGCGCTCGGCGAGGGTGGGGCCCTCAATGAACAGGGTCGCCATCCAGGGGCGTTCGGCGTCCGTGTCGGCGTCCACGACCGGCGCGGTGAACGCGCCGCTCACCCGCCGCGCGGCGGAGACCTCCTGCCGGAAACGCGCCCTGAACTCGGGATCCGCCGCGAAGTCGGCGTGCACCACCTTGACGGCGAGACGCAACCCGGAGCCCGAGGTGGCCAGATGGACCACCCCCATGCCTCCGGAGCCGAGCACGGCTTCGAGCCGGTACTGCCCGGCATAGTCCGGATGCTCCGCTTCCGGTGACCTCCCGGTGCTGCGCAGCGGCGGCATCGTCCACCCCCGTGTGAATCGTCCGCAAGCGAGACGCACGGAGCCTAGTCGATGATGCGTGCGATGTCGGTGGGGCTTGCTAGCCTGCGCGGCGTACGGAGAAGGAACACCGACGGGGGAGGGGCCTCATGGCCGTAGGAGAAGTCGAGGACAACGTGGTGGACGCCGCGGAGGAGATCGCCGCCACCGCGGAGACCTTGGCGGTGCGCTATCCGGTGGCCCCGGGCTACCGGGTGAACGTACGCAGCGGCCCCGGCACCCACTACCGGATCGTCAAGGTCCTGCCGTACGACGCACGCGTCCCGATCAACTGCCAGTGCCCCGGAACGACGGTGACCGGTCCGTACGGCACGACGAACCTCTGGTCCAACATCGCCAACGGCCAGTTCGTGTCGGACGCGTACATCAGGACCGGCAGCGACGGGTACGTGGCCGTCCGCTGCGCCTGATCCGCCCGCTCGCCCGCCGGGGATAATCGACCCCGTGAGCGAGAACACCGACGGCACCCCGCCCCCCACCGCGCCCGCGAGCGGCGGCCCCCGACCCGAACCCATCCGGTTCTTCGGCACGACCTGGGTGAGCCGCGACAACGGGTACGGGCTGCGCCGGGCCGGGGTCGCCGTGGGCTCGCTGGCAGCCGCTGTCGCCGGCTGCCTCGTCCTGCGCTTCGCCTACCAGGGCCTGGCGATCGCGGACGTCGGCGGGTTCGTGAACCTCCTGGTCGTCGCCATGTTCGCGATCTGCAGCGCCATCGCCTTCCGCCGCACCTGGGAGGGGTACGCACGCCGCCCCGACCCGGTGGCCGAGGCCCAGCTGCGCACCCTGAAGGCCATCGGCTTCGTCGGCTCGCTCCTCGCGTACTTCTTCCGCGCGCTCACGGAGGCCCCCGGCGAGAAGCTGCGCCGCAGCGAGTACGAACAGGCCGTCACCCAGTACGAACGCCGCCGAGGCAACCGCACGGGCAACCCCGCAGCCCGCAAACCCCACCGAAAGCGCCGCTGACCCCACACACACAGCGCGCCACCCGACGGCCCCCACACCACCCGCACCGCACGAGCTCCCCCAACCCCAATGCCGTCCTCCCGCCTGACGCGTACCGGCGGCCCCGAACCACTCCCGCCGAAAGCCCCCCCACCGGGCCTCCCCAGGCACCGACACCGAGGCCACCCGACGTCCCCGCCCGCCCCGCGAGCGTCCCCAACCCGCCCCTCACGCCACCAGAGGCGAAGCCACCCCGCCGCCCCTGCCCTCGGCCGCCTCGGACCCGACGGCCTTCCGCAGCCGAGCGGCTTCCGCGCCCAAGGCCTGCGCCCCACCCCCAGCCACCTCGGACCCGACGGCGTTCTGCCGCCGGGCGGCATCCGCTTC
The DNA here is from genome assembly GCF_053610585.1 of Streptomyces sp. NPDC054887. Classification (NCBI taxonomy): domain Bacteria; kingdom Bacillati; phylum Actinomycetota; class Actinomycetes; order Kitasatosporales; family Streptomycetaceae; genus Streptomyces; species Streptomyces sp. NPDC054887. The sequence goes on from NZ_JBSGYQ010000074.1 coordinate 28,454, forward strand.
CAGGGCCTGCCCCGCGCCTCCACCCGTCTCGCACCCGACCGTGATCGGTGTCCCGACGTTGTTCTGCCGCCGGGCGGTTCCCGTCCCCAAGGCCGGCCCCGTACCTCCACCTGTCTCGGGCCCAACGACGTTCGGTGCCCCGACGTTGTTCTTCGGCCGGACGGCCTCCGTCCCCACGGCCGACTCCCCGCCACCAGCCGCCTGGGAGCCGAGGGGCTTCTGCGGTCCGACGGTGTCCTGTCCTCCGACAGCGGTCTCCCGCCGGACGGCTTCCGACCCCCCCCGGTCCCCCTCACAAGTTCCGGCAGCCCGAGCGCCTTCGCCACTCCGCCGGCGGGCGCCTGTCCGTCGGCCATCGCGTACACCTGCCCGGTCACCAGGACCAGCCCGATCCCGGCCAGCATCCCCTGCACGACGGCGACGGAGACGGCCCGGAACCACCGCCCGAGCCGTAGGGCCCCATGGCCACCTGCACCAGCCCGGCGGCACCCACCAGCACCCCCAGGGCCCCGACGCCGTAACGCTGGACGGCCTCGTACACGAGCACGGTGAGCCCCGCCGCCGGGCCGCTGACGTGCAGGCTGCTGCCGGGGAGGGAACCAGCGACGAGCCCGCCGACGATGCCGGTGATCAGCCCCAGCTCGGCCAACCGGCCGGACGCGACGGCGACGCCCACACAAAGCGGCAGGGCGACCAGGAAGACGACGAGTGAGGCGGTGAAGTCGGCCCTGCGCAACGACAGGCATCGCAAGAGGCACCTCCGTCAGCTGGACAAAGTGCTGCGAAACTCATCGTCCGTGCGGTGAGTTGGGCATCCCAGGACTTTCCGTGACGGATGGGTGTCCACCGAAGCGTGGAGGAGACGGACGCTCCGCTTCCGGTCACGCCCTCGCCCGCCTGCGCCGCCCCCGCACGCCCGCCCGCGCCCCACCGCGACCGAACCCTTCCGTCCCACCGCCTTGACGCGAGAACCCCTCGGGAGCATATTCAACGCATGATGAATTATTCGTCGAGCTCGACCGGCCGGACCGGCCCGACCACCCCTACAGGCCCGACCACCCCCACCGGCGCCACCACTCCCACCGCCCCGGCCGGCGCGCCCACCGCCACTGATCCGACCGCCCGACCGGACGCCCCGGCCGTAACGGCGACCGACCTCACCGTCGTACGCGGCGCCCGCACCGTCCTGCGCGGCCTCCGCTTCACCGTCGCCAAGGGCAGGATCACCGGCCTCCTCGGCCCTTCCGGCTGCGGCAAGACGACGCTCATGCGCGCCGTCGTCGGCGCCCAGGCCAAGGTCACCGGCACCCTCGAAGTCCTCGGCCACCCCGCAGGCGCCGCCACCCTGCGCCCCCGCATCGGCTACGTCACCCAGGCCCCCTCCGTGTACGCCGACCTGACCGTGCGCCAGAACCTCGACTACTTCGCCGAAGTCCTCCGACCCGGCCGCGACCACCGCGAAGCCCGTCACGAGGCCGTCGCCCGCGCCATCGCCGACGTCGACCTCACTTCGCACGCCAACGCCCTGGCCGGCAACCTCTCCGGCGGCCAGAGCAGCCGGGTGTCCCTGGCCGTAGCCCTGCTGGGTACGCCCGAACTCCTCGTACTCGACGAGCCGACCGTCGGCCTCGACCCGGTCCTGCGCCGCGACCTGTGGACCCTCTTCCACACCCTCGCGGACCGGGGCACGACCCTCCTCGTCTCCTCCCACGTGATGGACGAGGCCGAGCGCTGCCACCGCCTCCTGCTCATGCGCGAGGGGGAGATCCTCGCCGAGGGCACTCCCGACGCCCTCCGCGCCCGTACCGGATCCGCCACGGTCGAAGACGCGTTCCTCCACCTGGTCGACGAAGCCGACTCCCGTCAGGAGAACGTCCGATGAACGCGTCCCGCACCCTCGCCACCGCCGCCCGCGTCCTGGCCCAGCTGCGCCACGACCGCCGCACGATCGCGCTCCTGCTGCTCATCCCGGTCGTGATGATCACGCTGCTGCACTTCGTCTTCGACGCCTCGCCGCGCACCTTCGACTCGATCGGCGCGTCACTGCTCGGGATCTTCCCGCTGATCACGATGTTCCTGGTGACATCGATCGCCACCCTGCGCGAACGCACCTCGGGCACCCTCGAACGCCTGCTCGCCATGCCTCTCGCCAAAGCCGACCTGATCGCGGGTTACGCGCTGGCCTTCGGCGCCCTGGCGGTCGTCCAGTCGGCCCTGGCCACGGGGGTATCCCTCTGGCTCCTGGATCTCGACGTGGTCGGCTCCCCCTGGCTGCTCCTGCTCATCGCCCTGCTGGACGCACTCCTGGGAACGGCCCTCGGCCTCTTCGTCTCCGCGTTCGCCGCGTCGGAATTCCAGGCGGTCCAGTTCATGCCGGCGGTGATCTTCCCGCAACTGCTCCTGTGCGGCCTGTTCACCCCGCGCGACTCGATGCAGCCGGTACTGGAGGCGATCTCGAACGTACTGCCCATGTCGTACGCGGTCGACGGCATGAACGAGGTCCTGCGCCACACGGACCTGACAGCCACCTTCATCCGCGACGCGACGATCGTCGCGGCCTGCGCACTCCTGGTCCTGACCCTAGGAGCAGCCACCCTCCGCCGCCGCACCCCCTAACCCCTCCCACCCGACACCACACCCAACCCACCACCCCACACCTCACGCACCCCCAAGCCAACCCACTCCCGGGACACCATGCACGCGCCCCCCAGCTCACCGCCACCGCACCCCGCAAGCCGGACCCCGCAAGCCGGACCCGCCCCGACACTGGGCACGCGCGCCCCAGCACCCCCCGCTCGCATCACACGACCACATCGCACCCACGATTCGACCCGCCCCCGCCCCCACCACTGGCATGCGCACCGCAGCACCCCCGCTCGCCGCCACACGACCACCCACACCACACCCCACTGGCAGCGACCAACACCCGCGCCCCCGCGCCCACGCGCCCCCGCGCATCCACGCACCCGGACTCAGCACCAAGCACCCGACACGGGACCGGCATCCAACACCCGAGCACCCAGCGGCCGCGCACCCGCGCACAACGCCCAACAGGAGCACCCGAGCACCAGGACCGGCACCCATCAGCGAGCACCCGAACGCGCCCGGAGCCCGCCCCCACCACAGGCCCGCCCCCACAACTCGGCACCCCGCCCCAAGCAGCAGCACCCCTCACCCCACCGGCCGACGGACGTCCCCCCGACCTCTCCTCACCCCGCAGCTCCACCCTTCCGCCTGCCCGCTCCCCGTATCCCCCTCCAGCCCGTCCGGCGTTTGAGGACACGCCCGCAGGGGCGTCCGGGGGCCCGGGGGCTCGCCCCCGGTTTCGGGAAGGGGCGGGTAGGGGAAAAGGCCCCGCGCAGCGGACCGCCCCACGCGCCCCCACCGCAACGTCCCGCCCACCGGACACCACCCCCCGCCCCCCACCCCCGGTGCGAAGATGTCCCCGGGACGCCGCAGCACCCAAGGCGCCCCAGAACAACGCGCACCCCGAACAACCGCGCACCCCGAACAAACCCGCACGACCCGCACCCACAAGCACGCACCCCCACCGGCGAGGTGAACCGCATGACCCAGACAGTCGCAGTCCTCGGCACCGGAAAGATCGGCGAGGCCCTGCTCAGCGGAATGATCCGCGCCGGCTGGCGCCCCGCCGACCTCCTCGTCACCGCCCGCCGCGCCGACCGCGCGGAAGAACTCCGCGCCCGCTACGGCGTCGAGCCGGTGACCAACGCCGAAGCCGCCAAGCGGGCCGACACCCTGATCCTCACGGTAAAGCCGCAGGACATGGGCAAGCTCCTGGACGAGCTCGCCCCGCACGTCCCCGCCGACCGCCTCGTCATCAGCGGCGCCGCCGGCATCCCCACGGCGTACTTCGAAGAGCGCCTCGCACCCAACACCCCCGTGGTCCGCGTCATGACGAACACCCCCGCCCTGGTGGACGAGGCGATGTCCGTCATCTCGGCCGGTACGCACGCCACCGCCGAGCACCTCCTCCACACCGAGGAGATCTTCGGCGGCGTCGGAAAGACGCTCCGCGTCCCGGAGACGCAGCAGGACGCGGCCACCGCCCTCTCCGGCTCGGGCCCGGCGTACTTCTACTACCTGGTCGAGGCGATGACCGACGCCGGCATCCTCCTCGGCCTGCCCCGCGCCCAGGCCCACGACCTGATCGTCCAGGCGGCCATCGGCGCGGCGGTGATGCTCCGCGACAGCGGCGAACACCCGGTGAAGCTCCGCGAGGCGGTGACGTCCCCCGCCGGCACGACCATCAACGCGATCCGCGAGCTCGAGAACCACGGTGTACGAGCCGCCCTCATCGCCGCCCTGGAAGCAGCCCGCGACCGCAGCCGCGAACTCGCCTCAGGCAAGGGCTGACACCCCGCCCGGCGCGCCCCGCCCGGCACCACCCCATCCCAGGGGCAGGTCAGGTCAGGGCAGCGACCGGGGCATGGGACCCGCACCCACCACCCCCCGTCCCCAGCCCCACCCCCTGGCGCACCGCGCGGCAGGGTGACGACGCCCCCGTCACCCCGCAGGCAACAACCCCACAGCCCGATACGCCGCATCCACCGTCGGCCGCGCCATCCCCCGAGCCCGCTCGGCCCCCTCCCGCAGCACCTGGTCCACATGGCCGGGATCGGCCGCCAGCTCCGCATGCCGCTTCCGCACCGGTCCCAACAGTTCGACGACGGCCTCCGCCGTGTCCTTCTTCAACGCGCCGTACGAGTCGTACTCATCGGCAAGATCCGCAGGGTCCCCACCCGAACAGGCCGCCAGTACGTCGAGCAGATTTGCGACCCCGGGCTTCTCCTCCCGGTCGTACTCCACATCGGTCCCGCTGTCGGTGACGGCGCGCATGATCTTCTTCCGCACCACCTCCGGCTCGTCGAGCAGATAGACGATTCCCGCAGTGGCCGCGTGCGACTTCCCCATCTTGGACGTGGGGTCCTGAAGGTCCATGACACGGGCGGCCACCGCCGGACGCGTGGGCCTGGGCACGACGAAGGTGTGCCCGTACCGCTGGTTGAACCGCACCGCCAGATCCCGCGTCAGCTCGACGTGCTGCGTCTGGTCGTCCCCCACAGGAACCTCGTCCGTCCCATAGGCCAGGATGTCCGCTGCCATGAGCACCGGATACGTCAGCAACGACAGCCGCACGCTCTCCCCGGCCTCCCGCGCCCGCACGCTCTTCTCCTTGTACTGGATCATCCGCCGCAGCTCACCGTCCGTGGCCGTGCATTCCAGTACGTACGACAGGCGCGCGTGCTCATCCACATGACTCTGTACGAACACCGTGCACAGCGCGGGATCGAGTCCCGCGGCCAGCAACAGCGTCGCCGCCTGCCGACTGAGCCGCCGTACCCGCGCCGGATCGTGCTCCACGGTCAGCGCGTGCAGGTCCACCACGCAGAACAGCGCGTCGGCCCGGTGCTGATCGGCCTCGGCCCACCGCCGTACGGCCCCGAGATAGTTGCCCAGAGTCAGGTGCCCGCTCGGCTTGACCCCACTGAAGATCCGCGTCATCGCTCTTGCCTCCTGGTCGGAGCCGCCGCCACCTGCAGCCGCCCCCCTGGAGGGAGAAACACGAACGGCCGCCGAAGCGGCGGCCGTTGAACGCATACGTGTCTGCCGGCCGCCGTCAGGCGGCCCGCCACCCCTGGGTGTACGTACGCGAAGTCATGGGGCTCACCGTAGCAGCGGAGCCCCCGGTTGACAGGGGATTGACGCCTCCGTAGTGTTCTCCGAGTTGTCCGACGTGAGCACCGGCCCCGGCCGGCCCCGGACAGCCATTCCGCAGTAACCACTGAGCGAGCGACTGCTGTCGCCCCGTTCTTGTGCGCATTTGCGAAATGAGGAATCCACGTTCGAAGGAACGACACCCCGATTAGCTCGGGAGTCAGGAATCCGCTAATGTCTCACTCGTCGGAACGGCCCAACAGCCGGAAAGGCGAAACCCGCTGACTGGGAGTCAGGCCCGAAAGGATCTGATAGAGTCGGAACCGCCGGAAAGGGAAA